>SKNJ01000285.1 GCA_007120575.1 Thioalkalivibrio sp. | reverse complement strand
GACGATCGGTCGTGCCCCGCAGACGATAGTTTTGCGCCCAAAAGCATGGACCCGTAGTGCGAGTTTGTGCGTTTTCCGGACGGGCCCGTTACTCTTTCGCTTCATTTTGACCCGGGGGCCTAGCCTCGATGACCGCCGAACGCGTGCGAGAAATCCCGTACAACTACACTTCGTTCTCCGACCGAGAAATTGTCATCCGCTTTCTGGGTTTCGATACCTGGGAGCTGCTCAATGAGCTGCGGGGCGAGCGCCGCACGGGTGTATCCGCGCGGATGTTGTTCGAAGTGCTGGGCGACATGTGGGTGGTCACCCGCAACCCCTACATCCAGGACGACCTGCTGAACGACAAGAAGCGCCGTAAGGCGCTGATTGGTGCAATGCAGCATCGTATCGAGCAGATCGTCGCGCGCGCCGATGGCAACGACAAGGCGCTGAAACTGGCGCGGCGCGTACAGGGTGCGGTGACCGCGTTTGCCGAGGAATTCGGCGAGACCCTGGCTCTGCGCGAGCGCGTGCGCAAGCGCATGACGGGCCTGACCCACCGCGACAATGTCCAGTTCGGCGGACTGGCGCGGGTGTCACATGTCACCGATGCGACCGACTGGCGCGTGGAACTCCCGTTCGTGGTGCTGACGCCCGACTCGGAAGAGGAGATGGGCCCGCTGGTCGCGGCCTGCGTCGATCTCGGCCTGACCGTGATTCCGCGCGGGGGCGGGACCGGGTATACCGGCAGCGCCGTGCCGCTCAGCAAGCGTTCGGCGGTGATCAACACCGAAAAGCTGGAGGGGATCGGCGCGGTGGAGCGCAAATCCCTGCCGGGGCTGGATCGCGAAGTGCCGGTGGTGCGCGTAGAGGCCGGGGTGGTGACCTGTCGGGTGTCCGAGCTGGCCTCCGCGAACGGACTGGTGTTTGCGGTCGATCCGACCTCGCAGGATGCGTCCACCATCGGCGGCAACGTCGCGATGAACGCCGGTGGCAAGAAAGCGGTGCTGTGGGGTACCGCGCTGGACAACCTGGCCGCGTGGACCATGGTGACCCCCGAGGCCGAGTGGATGCGGGTCGAGCGTCTGGAGCACAACCTGGGCAAGATCCACGACGCCGAACAGGTCCGCTTCCGTATCCAGCGCTATGCCGCGGATGGCCGTACACCCAAGGGGGAGCCGGAAATCCTGGAGATGCCGGGCGCCGGTTTCCGCAAGGCCGGGCTCGGCAAGGATGTGACCGACAAGTCCCTGATGGGGGTCCCCGGTATCCAGAAGGAGGGCTGCGACGGCCTGATTACTTCGGCCGAGTTCATTCTCCATCGTATGCCGGACAATGTGCGTACCGTCTGCCTGGAGTTCTATGGTACGGACCTGCACGAGGCGGTCCCGGCGATCGTGGAGATCAAAGACGCCGTGGATGCCGAGGAAGGGGTCCTGCTGGCGGGTCTGGAGCACCTCGACGAGCGCTATGTGCGCGCGGTGAAGTACACCCCCAAGGGCGCACGCGGCGACCTGCCGAAGATGGTGCTGGTCGCGGATATCGTCTCGGATAACGAGGACGCACTGGGGCGTCTGGCCGCAAAGATGGTGCGCGCGGCGAACGCGCGCAATGGCGAGGGCTTCATCGCGGTGAGCCCGGAGGCGCGCAAGCGCTTCTGGGCTGACCGCGCGCGCACCGCCGCGATCGCACATCACACCAATGCCTTCAAGATCAACGAGGACGTGGTAATCCCGCTGGAACGCCTGGCGGAATACACCGAGGGTGTGGAGACCCTGAACGTCCGCGAGTCACTGAAGAACAAGCTGGCGATGGTCGACGAGATGCTGGAGTGCATGCAGGGCGACCACCCCGAGCTGCGCGAACTGCTGGACGACCCGGAAGGCGAGGGCCAGCAGTGGTTCGAGGCCAAGCGTCAGCGCGCGGTCGAGGTCCTCGAGGGGGTCCGCGGGCGCTGGCGGGCGATCGCCGACAACTTTTTTACTCTTGCCTCCGAGTGCGACGCGCTGCTGGACGAGCCCGCGCGCGCGGATCGCCGTGAACACGACAAGCTGATCAATCTGTTGCTGCGTCGGAGCCTGCGTATCTCCTACCGCCAGGAGATCGAGCGCCCGCTGTTCGACATCTTTAACGGCCGCCAGATGGAATCGGTACGCAAACGCCTGACCGCGATCCACGATCGCGTGTTGACCAGTCGGCTGTTCATCGCCCTGCACATGCATGCCGGTGATGGCAACGTGCACACCAACATTCCGGTTAATTCCAACGACTACCAGATGATGCACGCCGCCGAGCGCCTGGTGGATGGAGTGATGCGCCTGGCGCGTGAACTCAACGGCGTGATCTCCGGCGAGCACGGCATCGGGCTGACCAAGATGCAGTATCTGGAGCCGGAGCGCATCGAGTCGTTCGCCGAATACAAGAAACAGGTCGACCCGAACGGCGTGTTCAATGCCGGCAAACTGCTGGAAGGCTCCGGACTGGCGAATGCCTACACGCCATCGCTGCGCCTGGTGAAGCAGGAGGCATTGATCCTGGAGCGCAGCGAACTGGGCGATCTGAATGACGAGATCCAGGACTGCCTGCGTTGTGGCAAGTGCAAGCCGGTCTGCAATACGCACGTGCCGCGCGCGAATCTGCTGTACTCGCCGCGCAACAAGATCCTTGCCACCGGGCTGATCGTCGAGGCCTTCCTGTACGAGGAGCAGACCCGTCGCGGGCTGTCGCTGAATCACTTCGAGGAGATGAACGACGTGGCCGACCATTGCACGGTCTGCCACAAGTGCCTGAATCCCTGCCCGGTCGACATCGACTTCGGGGACGTGACCATGCACATGCGCTCGATTCTGAAGCAGAATGGCAAGCGCAAGCAGAGCCTGGCCACCCGGGTCTCCATGGCATTCCTGAACACCAAGGATGTGCGCACCATCAAGGGTCTGCGCAAGGGTGCGATCCAGTGGGGTTATGCCGCCCAGCGTCTGGGCCATGCGACCTTCCGCCGCCTCAATCTGCTGGGCGAGGGCAAGCGCCCGCGTTCCACTACCGGCAAGGCATCGATTCCGGAGCAGGTGGTGCACTTCGTGAAGAAGCCGATGCCGGCCGGTCTTCCCAGCCAGACCACGCGCCAGATGCTGGGGCTGGAGGACGCTCGGTATGCCCCGATCCTGCGCGACCCGGTCAAGACCGACATCGACTCCGATGCTGTGTTCTATTTCCCCGGTTGCGGCTCCGAGCGTCTGTTCAGCCAGGTGGGCCTGGCCACGCTGGCGATGCTCTACGACGTCGGCGCGCAGACAGTGCTGCCACCGGGCTACCTGTGCTGCGGCTACCCACAAAAATCCAACGGCGACGCCGACAAGGCCTCGCAGATCACCACCGAGAACCGGGTGCTGTTCCATCGTCTGGCGACCACGCTGAACTACCTGGACATTCGGACGGTGGTGGTGTCCTGCGGGACCTGCATGGACCAGCTCCTGAAATACGAGTTCGAGAAGATCTTCCCGGGCTGCCGCCTGGTGGATATTCACGAATACCTGATGGAGAAGGGCGTGAAGCTGGAGGGGCTCAAGGGCGTTCAGTACATGTACCACGATCCCTGCCACTCGCCGATGAAGACCTACAAGCCGACCGAGGTGGCCGGCAAGCTGCTGGGCCAGCCGGTCCTGCAATCCGATCGTTGCTGCGGCGAAGCGGGGACCTTTGCGATCAGTCGCCCGGATATTGCCACCCAGGTGCGGTTCCGCAAGCAGGAAGAGCTGCACAAGGGCATCAAGGAGCTTACTGGCCACGAGAAGGCGGAAAACGGAAACGTGAAGATGCTGACCTCCTGCCCGGCCTGTCAGCAGGGCCTGTCGCGCTACCGCGAGGACACCGGACTGGATACCGACTACATCGTGGTGGAGATGGCCAACCGACTGCTGGGCGACGGCTGGCAGCAGGAATTTGTCGGGCGCGCCCGGGCCGGCGGGATCGAGAAGGTGCTGCTGTAGGGTCTCGGATCCGGACCCGTATTGATCCACGCCTCGGGGGCGCTACAATCGGGCCCGACGCCGCGTGGCGCGGGGGTGTCTCCCCGGGAATAAAGCTTGACGCCGCAGCGTCGCAACAGGACAGTAGTGCCCGAATCCGCGCGAACCAGGCACCACGTTTCCGCCTTGCGCCCCAGAAAGTGGCCCGGCCCAGCCCAGGAAAGCCAGCCCAGGAAAGGAAGTCACATGCCATTGAACAATGCTTGTCGTCGGGTGGCCGTTGCCGGCCTTTGCGTCCTGCTGGCGGGTGCTCCCATCGCCGCGAGCGCGCAGACCCTGACCGAGTTCCCGGGTCGTTCCCTGTACGACCGGTTTGGCGTCCAGGCCATCGACCTGTTTGACCTGCGTGGTCAGCTGTCGCGCTTCACGGTGATTGATGTCCGCCCGCGCTTTGAATACGACATCCTGCATATCGAGGGGGCGCATCACGTGGAGTTGCACGCCCCCGATTTCCTCGATCAGGTGCGCGACCTCGAGCGCGAACACGGTGGACCGCTGGTGTTTTACTGCAATGGTCGGGAAAGCTATCTCGCGTACCGCGCGGTGGCACAGGTGAACGAGGAAGACGACATCGGGCCGGCGCAGGCCTTCGATGCCGGGGTCCTCGACTGGGCCGAGCGTTACTCGAATTTCGCGGTGTTGCGCGGGGTCCCGGTGAACGAAGACCCCGGAGCGCTGATCAGCGGCGAGGCATTCGAGGCGCGGCTACTGGATGCGCAGGCCTTCGCCGACCGGGTACGCCAGGATCCGGATGCCGTGGTCCTGGATATCCGCAGCCCCGCCGAGCGTGACGAAATCTCCCTGTTCACGGGTCGCGAACAGACGGTTCCGCTGACCGACATGGAGCGGCTCGATGCCGCGCTGAGTGCTGCGCACGACGCCGGGCAAGCATTGCTGATCTTTGACCAGCATGGCCAGCAGGTGCGCTGGTTGCAGTATCACCTGGAGGAGCGTGGCATCGAGGACTACCATTTCCTCGACGGCGGCCTGCAGGGCTTCTATGACGAGGTCATGGCGCACTGACCGGGGCCGGGTATCCCCGGCCCTTCTTGCTAGGAGCCTGTCGGATTTGGGCGATCGTCGCGAGCGTGATGGGAGAGTGAGACCATTTTTTCGGTCTCTCGAGGCGCATAGTGGGGACTCTGTAACGAGAGAGAGCGGAAAAAGGGGCCGCTCTCCCGCACGCGCAGTAGATCAGCCCCAAGTCCGACAGGCTCCTAGCCCGGATTCAGCGACGAAACAGCGCCAGGATGATCGATATCACCACGCTGACGATGATCATCGTGGTGATCGGAAAGTAGAAGCGCATGTTCTCGCGCTCGATCACGATATCGCCGGGCAGGCGACCCCAGGGGATCTTGCCAAGCCAGGGCCAAAGCAGGCCGAGCAGCATGATCAGCCCGCCGATGATCAGCAGCCATTTGCCGGTCGCGTTCATCGGGGCTGCGGGGTCCTCAGCCGGCGGTGACTTCCTCGACGCCGGTATCCGAACCGATCAGCATGATGTCGGCCGGGCGGCGCGCGAACAGCCCATTGGTGACCACCCCGGCGATGTGATCGATCTCGGACTCGAGTTCGACCGGGTTCATGATGCGCAGGTTGTGCACGTCCAGGATCACGTTGCCATTGTCGGTGTACAGTCCGTCACGCAGTTCCGGATTGCCGCCCAGCTTTGCCAGTTCGCGCGCGACATGGCTGCGCGCCATCGGGATGACCTCGACCGGCAGAGGGTAGCCGCCCAGATAGGCAGCCTCCTTGGTGGAGTCGATGACACAGACGAAAGTCTTCGACGCCGCTGCGACAATCTTCTCGCGCGTGAGCGCGCCACCACCGCCCTTGGTCAGGTGCAGGTGGCGGGTGGCCTCGTCCGCGCCGTCCACATAGATTGGCAACGGGCCCGCGGAGTTCAGGTCCAGAACCTCGATACCGTGGCCGCGCAGGCGCTCGGCGCTGGCATTGCTGGAGGCCACCGCGCCGTCGATCTTGCCCTTCAGGCCCGCGAGGGCGTCAATAAAATAGTTCGCGGTCGAGCCGGTGCCGACGCCGACCACCCAGCCGCTTTCGATGCGTTCCAGGGCTGCCTCGGCAACCGCCTTTTTCATGTCATCCTGATTCATCAATGGTTCCCGTATGTCCTGGGTATAACCCGGTGAGGATACCGAGAGTGGAGCAATAACCACAAGCATTCGGCCGCCGGGCACCTCAGCGCAGGGCGCGGGGCATGCTATCGTGCGGGCCTATGAACTATCCCTACCTCGAAAAAATCCTGACTGCCCGGGTTTACGACGTGGCCCGGGAGACGCCGCTGGACCGGATGCCGACACTGTCGCAGCGCCTCGGTTGCAATGTCTGGCTCAAGCGCGAGGACTTGCAGCCGGTGTTCTCGTTCAAGTTGCGCGGTGCCTACAACAAGATCTCCCAGCTGACCCCGGAACAGCGCGCAAAGGGCGTCGTGGCCGCCTCCGCTGGCAATCATGCCCAGGGCGTCGCGCTGGGCGCGAGTCACCTCGGCATCAAGGCCGTGATCGTAATGCCGGTGACGACACCGTCGATCAAGATCGACGCGGTGCGCCGATTTGGTGGCAAGGCGGTACTGCGCGGGGACTCTTTCGACGAGGCCGCCGCGTATGCCCGCGAGCTGGAGCAGAAACACGGCTACACGTTCATTCATCCGTTCGATGACCCCGACGTGATCGCCGGGCAGGGCACGGTGGCGATGGAGCTGCTGCGCCAGCACCCGGGCCATCTGGACGCGGTGTTCGTCTGTATCGGTGGTGGCGGGCTGGCGGCCGGGATGGCCGCCTACATCAAGCGCCTGCGCCCGGAAATCAAGGTCATCGGCGTGGAGCCGGACGATGCCCCGTCGATGTACAAGGCGCTGGAGCAGAATCGGCGCGTCAATCTGAAACAGGTCGGGATCTTCGCCGACGGGGCCGCGGTGCGCCAGGTTGGCAAGGAAACCTTTCGTCTGGTACGCGAGCTGGTCGATGAGGTACTGCTGGTCGACACCGACTCGATCTGTGCCGCGATCAAGGATGTGTTCGACGACACCCGGGTACTCGCGGAACCCGCCGGGGCGCTGGCAGTGGCCGGGATGAAACAATATGTGCAGCGCGAGGGCCTGAAGGATGCCAGCCTGGCGGCGGTCCTCAGTGGCGCGAACATCAATTTCGACCGGCTGCGTCACGTGGCCGAGCGGGCAGAGATCGGGGAACACCGCGAGGCGCTGTTCGCGGTGACGATCCCCGAGCGCCCGGGCAGCTTCCGCCAGTTTTGCCAGGCGATCGGCAAGCGCGGAATCACCGAGTTCAACTACCGCTATGCGGACGACCAGCAGGCCCAGGTGTTTGCCGGCATCAAGCTCGAAGGGGGCGAGGCGGAACGCCAGGCGATCCGCGAGACCCTCAGTGCACAGGGATATGATGTGCTGGATATGACCGAGAACGAGGTCGCCAAGCTGCACTTGCGGCACATGGTCGGCGGGCATGGTGGCGGCGTGCGCAACGAGCGGCTGTATCGTTTCGAGTTTCCCGAGCGTCCGGGGGCGTTGCTGAACTTTCTCACCCATATGGGGGCAACCTGGAACATCAGTCTGTTCCACTATCGCAACCATGGGGCGGCCTATGGGCGGGTCCTGGTGGGGATGCAGATCCCGGCCGAGGATCGCGCGCGTTTTCGCGCGTTTCTGAAGGAGGTGGGGTACCCCTGGCACGAAGAGACCGCGAACCCAGCCTATTCGCTGTTCCTGCGCTGATCGCGTTCCGGGGCGCGCGCGTCCCGCGTCCGCTCTGCCCTACGGTGTTCGCGGTGCCTTCGTGCTAGTCACTCCGAGGCAGGACGTTGGGCCGAAGGCACCGTAAACGCCAGAACCGGGTCCAGGTCCAGCCATCACCGCGCGGGATGCCGAATCCCGGCCCTGCGCGCCCCGCGCGTTATCCGCGTGACTGCAGGGCCTCCTCGTTATAGGCCGCGTCGATGGTCACGATGGTCTTCTCCACGGCCCGAAAACCCTCCACCGGCGCATCGTCGGCCATGTACTTCAGGCGCAGCGGGCCGAATGCGCGCACCGCGTCGGCGCGCTCGAGCGGCGTATCGGGGCGGTCGGCGCCGGCCCCGTCCATCAGTGCCTTGAGGATCTCGCCGGCAATCGGGTCCTGGTGCTCGCCACTGCGTGCCTTCTCCAGGGTCATGTCGGGGTCACCGTCCAGGAAGGCCGTGTCCATGTGTTCGTCGAGATAGATCAGCAGTTCGCTCAGGGTCATGGTCGGGCTCCTAGCGGGTGGGGTGATGGTGCAGCAGGGACGCTCCGTTCAGGCGGCGCGGTCCTGGCGGGCATAGGTCGCACGCGCGGCCGCCATCGCGCGCCCCGGGGTGACCGCGCCCATATCGCCAAGCACCGCCTCCAGCGCGGACAGGCAGGTCAGCACGTTGCGCTCGCTGGCGCCATGGCCCATCAGGCCGATGCGCCAGATCTTGCCGGCATACGGCCCCAGGCCGGCGCCGATCTCCAGGCTGTAGCGCTCCAGCAGTTCGGCACGTACCGCAGCCTCGTCGACGCCTTCTGGCACGCGCACGCTGTTGAGCTGTGGCAGGCGGTGTTCCGGGGCGACCAGAAACTCCAGTCCCATCGCTTCCAGCCCGGCGCGCAGGGCCTCGTGGTGGCGGGCATGCCGGGCCCAGGCGTTTTCCAGACCTTCTTCGGCCAGCACCACCAGCGCCTCGTGCAGGGCATACAGGGCATTGATCGGCGCGGTGTGGTGGTAGGCGCGCTTCGCGCCACCGCCCCAGTAGCCCATCACCAGATTCAGGTCGAGGAACCAGCTTTGTACCCGGTGGCTGCGCGCCTGGATGCGATCCACCGCGCGCTGGCTGAAACTGACCGGCGACAGGCCGGGGGTGCAGGACAGACACTTCTGGGTGCCGGAGTAGATCGCATCCACGCCCCAGGCATCCGCGTACAGCGGTGTCCCGGCCAGCCCGGTCACGGAGTCGACGATGGTCAGGCAGTCATGGGCATGGGCCAGCCGGCAAAGCGCTTCGACATCCGATTGCGCACCGGTGGAGGTTTCGGCATGCACGAAGGCCAGGGCCCTCGCGTCGGGGTTGCCCTTCAGCGCATCCTCGACCTTCTGCGGCGATACCGGGGCGCCCCAGTCATCCTCGACCAGCACGGCCTTGCCGCCGCAGCGCTCGACGTTCTCCTGCATACGCGTGCCGAACACCCCGTTGACGCACACGATGACTGTGTCGCCGGGTTCCACCAGGTTCACGAAGCAGGTCTCCATGCCGGCCGAGCCGGGCGCGGAGACCGGGAGGGTCAGTGCGTTCTCGGTCTGGAAGGCGTACTGCAGAAGCCCCTTCATCTCCTCCATCATGCCCACGAACACCGGGTCCAGGTGGCCAATGATCGGGCGGCTCATCGCGGCCAGCACGCGCGGGTTCACGTCGGACGGGCCGGGGCCCATCAGGGTTCGCTGCGGGGGGAGAAAGGATTTTGCCTGCATAATTCCGTCTGCCTGTGAAAATAGGGGAATCTAGGGCTCGTCGGAGTGCGGGGCAAGCACCCCCAGGAAGCGGCGGGAGTTGCCGCGGGGAACACCGCTGCGCGCCGCTATCAGCGCACCAGGTCCAGGCGCATCTGCAGGTTCATGGTCGAGCGGTCGCGGGTGGTGCGACGCGTTGCCAGCCCGCGTTCCTCGAGATCGTGTTCTCGGGTGACCCCGGCCAGCTCGTACCATTGCCCCGGTTCCAGTGTGACTCGAGTCGTCAGCGCCTCGCGGTCCACCGTACCAGGAGCCCGGGGCTGCTCGTGTACGTGGTGGATCGTGACCTGCACGCGACCGTCTGGCAGAACTCGTGGCTGCACGCGAAAGCCACGCCGGGTGTCGCGATAGAGCGGTTCTACGCCCACCCCGGCGCGTCCGGCGATCACCCGGAAGCCGTCGGCCTGGGTCTCGCCGACCAGGATGACGGCCTCGCTGCCTTCGCGCATGCGTACCTGCTGGATGAGGTCGTCGCGCCGGGTGGTGCGGCGGCGCTGCAGTTCGAGCCGGCCCTCGATACCCTCGGGGCCGGCCTCCATGCCCAGACGATCGCCGTGCTGGAGCGTCGGGGCATCGCTGGTGCGGCGTACCTTCAGGATCAGGTCGGTCTCCGGGGTGTCGAGCGCGGCCAGCACCTGGCGGATCTGTTCCAGAGTGTGGGGATCGGCCCGCACCAGCAGGCGGAAGCCGTCTGCGCGCAAGGTCGCGGTGTCGCCGAACAGGGCCTGAAGCTGTGGCAGCAGGGCCTGGGCGGGTCGGTGTTCCAGTCCGAGTACGGCCACCTGCATGCCGGGGGCGCGCGCACTCGCGACGCTGGCGGGCAGTAGCGGGACGGCCGCCAGGGCCAGGATTTGGCGCAGGGAGCGCCGGCGGGGCTCAGACCAGGACACGGCGCAGCTCGCTGGCCTCTTCGCTCAGCATCCAGTTGGCTTCGAAGTCCTGGGCCAGGCGCGTGGCACCGCCGCGATCGTCGATCGCGCCGCGCAGCACGCGCTTGCTGCCCACTCGGGTGAGCTTCAGCCAGCTAGTGTGATCGGCGATCGCAATGACCATCTCTGGGCTCTCCTCGGCGGGACGCAGGCGGCGTACGGAGACCGCGGTGGTCAGGCGCTTGATGCTGGTAACCAGCGCGGGCATCTGTTCCTTCAGCACCAGGTCGTCATCGATCAGGATGCGGATGTCGGTGTGGCGGTGCCGCTGGGCCAGCGCGGCGAAGGTCGTGCCCAGGTCGAAATCGGTAATCTCCGCCAACAGGCCCGCGCGGGCATGCAGCCAGAAGCGACGCCGGGCCTGATCGACCAGGCTGTGCAGGTCGGGTGGGCTGGCATCGGCGGATTCCGGGTCGATGGATTCGCCCATGGGTACTCCGTTAGCAGGCGTTGGCCAGGGAGGAACGGATTCGCCGCAGCATGCGCCGATGCGGGATACCCGCGTCCTCGAACATATCACTGATAATGAAGAAATCGTGGCGTGCATAAAAGCCCAGGCGGTCGGACTGCGCATTCAGCCAGACGGTATCCCGGCCATGCTGGCAGGCGGCTTCCAGGGCGCATTCGAGCAGGCGCGATGCGATGCCGTGGCCACGCCACGGGCGCCGCACGGCCATCCGCCCGATTTGACCGGAGGGCAGCATGCGCAGAGTGCCAATCGGCTCGTGGCCGGGGCCGGTGGCGAGCCAGTGCAGTGCGGCGGGATCCAGGCCATCGAACTCCAGCGGTTCGGGTACCCCCTGCTCCTCGATGAAGACCTCGCGGCGGATCAGCGACAAGGGCTCGGCGTCGGCGGGCCAGGTGGCTTCGCGGAAATCGATACGATGCTGCATGTGGGGGCCTCCTCCGGGATGTCCAGCGGTGACCCCGGACCCTTCAGTGTAGACAAGGGTGCAGGGACCTGCGCGTGACCGGATGCAAAGTTTCGCTGCGGGTGATGTCGAATGAATGACACCGCCGGTGGTCTCCCTGGGTATCCGGGACGCGATCCGGCCCCTCGCAAGGCCGCGCGGTCATCACAGGTTGGGAAAACGGAGAGACATCGAATGAGCGAAACGCGGAACGGGGATAGCTGGCCGGTAGAATTGCGCGAGGCGCTGCGCGACCACGAGCTGGTGGCGGTGACCTCGGGGCTGACGGACCTGCGTGAGGCCGAAGTACTGCTGGAGGAGGCCCTTCCGGGGCGCTGGGCGCGCCTGGAATGGGGCATGGGCTCGGCCCGCAACCGGGATCAGTTCCGCGCGCTGCAGGAGGCCACTGGAATGCACATGCTGCCGCTGTTCGTCGCGCGCGACGGCGTGATCGGTGGCCAGATCGAGCTGCGCGAATGGCTGGGGCGCGCAAGCGGGGCATCCCGGTCGGGTCCCGCGCTCGGGTGGACGCCGGGGGCAGTCCGGCAGTTGCAGATCCTGGGGCTGGGTGGCCTAATCCCGTTTGCAGTGACCAGTGGCGCGGCGTGGATGGCCCGCCCGGAGTGGCAGGTTTTCGCGCTGGAGGCCCTGGCCGTTTATGGTGCGATCATCCTGGCGTTTCTCGGAGCGGTGCACTGGGGGCTGTATCTGGCCGATCGCCAGCATCGGGTCGGGCCGTTGCCGGGGTCCTGGTGGGCGGTGGTGCCGGCGCTCCTCGCCTGGCTGGCCCTGTTGCGACCCCTGCCCGAGACACTGATGACCCTGGCGGTGCTGTTTCTCGGGGCGCTGTGGGTGGATCGTCTGAACCTGCGCGAGCGGGCGCTGCCACCCGGCTACCTGGGCCTGCGCACGCTCCTGACCGCCGGGGCGATCCTCGCGCTGGCCCTGGGGCTGGGTGCGGCCCTGCCAAGCGCGGGCGCGCCCGGCTGAATCGCGGAACAACGCGAGCGACAACATGTGAGCGAGAACAAGGAGCCAAGCATGGACCCAGTCTCCCGTCGCGGGGATGACGACGAGCCGATCCCGACCGACGCCCGGGGCCACCCGCTGGAAGCCCCGGAGCAATTGGCCGGCTACTATCAGGCGATTCTTACCGGCCTGGGCGAGGACGCCGCGCGCGAAGGCCTGCGTGATACCCCGATGCGCGCAGCGCGGGCCATGCAGTACCTGACGCGCGGCTACCACCAGGATCTCGACACCATCGTGAATGATGCGCTGTTCAGCTCCGACAACGATGAGATGGTGCTGCTGCGCGACATCGAGCTGTATTCCCTGTGCGAACACCATCTGCTGCCGATCATCGGCAAGGTGCATGTGGCCTACCTGCCCAACGGCAAGGTGATCGGTCTGTCCAAGATTGCGCGCATCGTCGACATGTTCGCCGCGCGTTTGCAGATCCAGGAGACCCTGACCCGGGAGATCGCGGAGGCCCTGATGCGGGTCACTGGCGCGAAGGGTGTGGGGGTGGTGGTGGATGCCAAGCACATGTGTATGACCATGCGCGGGGTCGAGAAGCAGCATTCGTCGATGGCGACATCGGTAATGCTGGGGGCGTTCCGCGAGGATGCGCGCACCCGCCGCGAATTCCTGCACCTAATCGGTGGTACGGGTTCTGCCTGAGCCGTCCGGAGCGGCATGATCCGCATCCCGGGATCAGTTCACGCTGCGGCCGGCGACGCGTGCAGGGGTATACCGAACGAGATGTAGTTGATACCCGCGATGCGCAGGTGACGCACGTCCTGCGCCATGCTGTTCAGCAGGTACAGTCCCAGGGCTTGCACGGCCGCGTCGTCGAGCGTTGCCAGTTCCGGTACCTTGCGTAACGCCTGTTCGTCGACGTCGTCGGCGGCCGAGCGGTCGATCATCTCTATCGCCAGGTGGTCGCTGCGCTGCTCCAGACGCACGTCGATTGGACGGCTGGTGCCGGACTCGCTGGCGGCCTGGTTCACCAGATGCATGAACACCTCCTCAATCGCGACCTGCAGTTTCAGCAACTGGCGCTCGGGCAGGTTGATCCGTTCCGCGAATTCGCGTGCCATCGCCTGCACGCGCGGCAGGTTGTCGGCGTCCGGGGCTACGACCACGCGCCGCCGGGGGCGCGGTCGCAGGTTGAAGATCAGGCTCAGCAGGACCGCCATGGTTCCGCCGGTGGACAGCCCGTTATTCAGAAACGGCGCCAGGGCCTCCGGGATCAGGTGGTGGAAGAAGAGCTCGTTCTGGAAGATGAACCCGGTGGAGAAGGCCACGCCGATGATCAGGCTGGACTGGTAGTTCAGCCCGTCCGAGGCACACAGGCGGATGCCGGCGACGAACAGCAGTGCCAGCAGCACCAGCAGGAAGGCCCCGAAGACCGGGCCGGGCAGCGAGATCATGAGTACGTTGAGCTTGGGCACCAGCGCCAGCAGGATCATGAAGCCGGCGAAGTAGTAGCCGATGCGCCGGGCCGCCATGCCGGTCAGCTCGATCGAGGAGATGCCGATCCCGTAGGTGGTGTTCGGCAGGGTGCCCAGACTGCCGGCGATCATGTTTCCCAGCCCGTCGGCGTACAGCCCGCCGCGTACGCGGTCGTAGTCGATCTTGCGCGGCTTCCGGTAGGACACCCGCTGCGCGACCATGGTGTCGCCGACCGACTCCACCGCGCCGACCAGGGTCACGATCACGAAGGTCAGCAGCAGGGTGAACCACTGGGGTGAGAACTCCAGGTTGAAACCCGGCCACTCCAGCGGCGGCAGGCCGAACCAGGCCGCCTCGCGGACGTTGCCGAACTCGGTGACGCCCAGCGGGATTGCCACCAGGATCCCGACCCCGATCCCCAGCACCGGGCTCCACAGCCGCAGCGCGCGGGTGCCGAAGATCGCCAGGAGGATGGTGAATCCCAGTGTGACCAGTGCCGCGTACAGGGCCTGCGGCGTGCCTTCGTAGGCGCCTTCGCCCTGCATCATCCCGGCGGCGGTGGGGATGATGCCGAGCACCACCAGCATGATCACCACGCCGCTGACGGTCGGGGTGATGATGCGCCGGAACAGCCCTAGATAGCGTGCGAACAGGAATTGTGCCGGGGCCGACAGTACCGCCAGGGTGGCCACCAGGGCCATGCCGCCGATCATCGCCGCCTCGAGGCCCACCGCCAGATAGGCGGCCGAGGTGCCCATGAAGATCAGGTAGCCGGATCCGACCGGGCCGATGCGGCGGACCTGCACCACGGTCGCCAGGGCACTGGCAATCAGCGCTGCGAACACCACCCATTGGGTCGCACCCAGGTCCAGTCCGATGGCCCGTGCCAGGACCAGCGGAGGCAGGATGATTGCGGGGGATAGCAGTAGCAGATTTTGCAGGCCACTGATCGCGCACTTGAGGGGCGGCGGTTTCTCGTCGACCTCGTACAGGACCCTGGAAGCGGCGGGCTCGGCCACGGGTGTCTCCCTGATGGGCGGGCGGGGTGCCCGGAGCGGAAAGCGGGGCATGATAGCAGCGTTGCTTCCACCCGTACGGAGGTGTGCCGGGTTTTCGGGCCGGCGTCCGCGGCCAGGCTGCCACTGTGTGTCGTGGTGTCCGGGCGGGGCTTCAGACGCCCCCGGACGGCGCTTCCGGCTCCGCGGCGGGTTCCATGCCCGGATCGCCGATTGGCGATTCACCGTTCGTGCCCGGCTCCTGCAGGCTGCCGGTCAGGCTCTCGCGCATCGCCTCTTCCGCCTCCTTGTTCAGCACGATGATGGAGATGCGGCGGTTGATCGCGGCCTCGGGGTCCTGCTGGTAGAACGGTACCGTCGCGGCAAGGCCGATGACCCGGGCAATTTGTTCCGGGTCGGCGCCGCCGGCGATCAGGGCGCGGCGTGCGGCATTCGCGCGGTCGGCGGAGAGTTCCCAGTTGGAATAGTCGCTGCGCAACAGTGGCCGGGCATCGGTGTGCCCGGTGATCGAGATGCGGTTGGGGACCTTGTTGATCAGGCTCGCCAGTTCGCGCAGGATCGAGCCGGCGTGCGGCAGCGGCTGCGCGCTGGCGCTGTCGAACATCGGCCGGTTCTCGCGATCCACGATCTGGATGCGCAATCCCTCGGGGGTGATGTCGAGCAGCAACTGGTCCTTGTAGGGCTCCAGTGCCTGGCTCTG
>SKNJ01000104.1 GCA_007120575.1 Thioalkalivibrio sp. | reverse complement strand
TCGTTGAGCATGGGGACATCCGGCCCCAGGGCGTGCTCCACGCTCTGGCGCAGGGAGTCGTAGGGGGCACGGGCATGCGGCAGGCCGAGGCGTTCGAACAGGCGCCGGGTATAGGCATCGACCACAAACACCGGGCGCTCGAAGGCGTACAGCAGAATGTCGTCCGCGGTTTCCGGGCCAATGCCCTTCACCCCCAGCAGGGCCTCGCGCAGGACGTCGGTCTCCCGTCTCGCGAGGGCGTCGATGCCGCCGGCGCGCTGCAGAAACGCCAGCAGATGGCGCAGGCGGTCGGCCTTCACATTGAAATAGCCACTCGGGCGTATCCGCTGCGCCAGCTCTGCCGGCGGCAGGGCCGCCAGCGCCGCGGGCGACAGGGCATCAACCGCGCGCAGATTGGCCAGGGCCCGCTCGACGTTGGTCCAGCTGGTGTTCTGGGTCAGCAGCGCCCCCACCATGACCTCGAACGCGGTCTCCGCCGGCCACCACTGGAGGTCTCCGTACTCCGCGCGCAAGGCGGCAATCACTTCACCGTAGGGCAATGCCATACCGTAACTACCGTGGACGGCGCCCGCCCGGCTTGCGTCCGCCGCTGCCCGGGCGCTTTCCGCCCTCGGGGCCGGATCGTCCCGGCTTGCCCTGGCTGGACTTTCCGGGCCGCGAGGAGGTCCAGGCATCCCCCCGGTCCGTACGCGCCTGGCGCGCCTTTAGACCAGGACCACCCTTGGCACTGGCGCGCGCGCGCGGCTTGCTCCGCGCGGGCCCGCCGCGACGTTTCACGCGCACCGCATCGGGAACCGCCAGATCGGCGGCCTGGTACAACGCCGCGATCTCCCGATCCTCCAGGTCCCGCACGGCGCCGGTCTTCAGACCCTTGCCCAGCACCACCGGCCCGTAGCGCACCCGGATCAGACGACTGACCGTCACCCCGACCGCATCCCACAACCGGCGTACCAGGCGATTGCGGCCCTCGGTCACCACCACGTGGAACCAGTGATTGGCGCCATCCCCGCCCCGATCCTCCAGCGCATCGAAGTGCGCCGGACCGTCCTCCAGTTCCACGCCCTCGAGCAGCATCTCGCGGGTCGCCTCCGGCACCTCGCCCAGCACGCGCACCGCGTATTCGCGTTCCAGGGCATGGCTCGGGTGCATCAGGCAATTCGCGAGTTCCCCGTCGGTGGTAAACAGCAACAGGCCGGAGGTGTTCAGATCCAGGCGCCCGACCGCCACCCAGCGCTGGCCACGCAACCGCGGCAGGCTGGCGAACACCGGACGCCGCCCCTCGGGGTCCGAGCGGCTGCAGATCTCGCCCACCGGCTTGTGATAGACGATCCAGCGATGCCGGTGCTCGGGACGCCGGATGATGCGCCCACGCACGCGGATGGTGTCGTGCTCGTCCACCGTGTCGCCAAGCCGCGCGGTGCGATTGTTGACCTGCACCTCGCCACGTTCGATCCAGCCCTCGATCTCGCGTCGCGAGCCCAGTCCGCGCGCGGCCAGGACCTTTTGTACCCGCTCCGACATTCCCGGTGCTCCAGCAACTGATTATGATGGGCGCCAACGATACACCAACAGGACGTTGCCCATGAGTAACAACACCCCGGAATCCAGCCCCGTGCACACGCCCCTGAACATCGCGGTCCTGACCGTGTCGGACAGCCGGCAACTCGCCGAGGACCGCTCCGGCGACGCCCTGGTCGAAGGGCTCGAGAGCGCCGGGCACCGGCTCGCCGAGCGCAAGGTGGTGCGCGACGACATCTACGCGATCCGCGCGGCGCTCTCGCACTGGATCGCGGATCGCATGGTCGACGCGGTGCTGACCACTGGCGGCACCGGCATCACCGGCCGCGATGGCACTCCGGAGGCGGTCACCGTCCTGCTGGACAAGACCATCGAGGGTTTCGGCGAACTATTCCGGGCCCTGTCGTACGAGGAGATCGGCACCTCCAGCCTGCAGTCACGGGCCCTGTCCGGCGTGGCCAACGGCACCTACATCTTCGTACTGCCCGGGTCCACCGGCGCCTGCCGCACCGCCTGGAACCGTATCATCCGCGCCCAGCTGGACGACCGCACCATGCCCTGCAACCTGACCATGCTGATGCCGCGCCTGAAGGAGGCCTGAGCAGACCCTCCGGCCCGGCCGCAGCCGGGCGGCGGCTCAAAAACGCAGCAGGCCGCGCAGCATGAACTGGTGCTCGGTCACATCCGAACCCAGGCGCCCGGCGTAGCCGGCCCCCAGTTCGCCGCGCTCCCCGACCGCCAGCGCCAGCGTGGCATCCAGCGCAAGGCGGTCGCGCGAGGTACCGGACCCCCGGGTCACGAACTCGCTGTCCTCGATGCCGGCAAATGCCGCATCCACGGCATGCGAACGCCCGCGCGCACCGTGCAGCCAGCCGGCTCGCAGGCCCATGCGCAGTTCGCGCTCCCCGGACAGCTCGACTTGGCGGGCCAGGCGCACCCCGATATCCGAGGTGACGCGGGCATGGCTGCCGGACAGTTCCAGCTCCGCACCGGTCTCCCCGCGCTCCGCAAACGAACCCAGCCGCGCATACTCGTAGTCCAGGCCGGCATACGGGATCAGGCGGGTTCCCCCTCCCAGTTCAAAGGCATGGCCGAACTCGGCCCCCGCATTCCAGGCGCGCGCCCGGAACCGGCCCTGGACCGGTCCGGGTGCCGCGACCGCATCCATGCTGCGGGCCGCGTCGCCGCTGTAGAGCCCCAGCCCCAGATGACCGCGAAGGTACGCGGCTCCCCACTCGTGCTGCCCGTACAGGCCGGCCTGAATGCCATCGTAATCCAGCCGCGACCTACCCCCATCGAAGTCCAGATCCGCACCGTAATAGCCCAGCGCGGCACCGACCCGGAGATCCGGCGCGACCTGCTGATCGATACCCAGCAGCACGCTCTCACGATCGTGATCGAAACCGGGGGCGCTGCGATCCCCGTCGACCTCGCCGCGAGTGCGCGTGGCATGCAACCACACACCTTCGTCCTCGCCGCTGGCATCCGCCTGCCCGGTGCGCTCGCTCACCGCCCGCCGGTACAGATCCAGCGACCCGGTCAGCGAACGCAGCCCCTGGGCATATTCGCCCCCGGCGAGCTGCCGGGTTGCCTGTGCGTAACCGCCCGCGTCCAGCGTGAACAACCCGCCGACCAGATCCGCATACCCGGTATCAGCATGGGCACCGCCCAGCAGTCCGGCATACGAGCGCTCCAGCGCCCCGGCCACGGCCCGCTGATTGCCCCGCAATCCGTCCACTGCGTCGAACGCGACCCGCGAGACCTCGAGGTCCACCGCCGACCACCGGGAATCGGAACCGCCCCGGTAGTCCAACTCCGCCTGCAACAGGGGCGTGGACAACGTCAGCGCATCCCAGGTGCCGGTGCCAGAGTCCGCCGTGGCAACCCCGGCGTAGCGGGTCTGGTCCGCATGCAGGCCCGCCGCCGCGCGGATCTCCAGCTCGCCCGCAAGACGCGCCTGCTCGGCGTCGATCTGCCCGACAAAATCGAACTCCGAGCCGGCAGGCATCGTGCCGCCGCCCGAATGCGCACCCAGCTCCAGCGCCAGCGTGGAACCCGCGTCCTGCGTGAAACGCCCGGCATGGATCGATGCGGCGCCATCCTCGGCATGGCGTTGCAGGACCAGTCCACCGTCCGCCGCCAGCGCGACCTCGCCGGCGCGCGCAGCGTCCGGATTGACCACGCCGCTGAATCGGGTCGTGCCCGCAGACACCTCGATCCGGTCGTCGGAGCGCAGCGTGATGTCCCCGACCAGCGTGCCGTCGCCCTCGCTCCCCTGCAGCGACAGCACGACCGGGGCACCACCCACGCCGGACAGGTCCACTGCCGTCCCGCGCCGCAGTGTCCCGCTGCCATGCTCCGACCAGGTAGCGGAGATCACCCCGCTGTCGTTCAGGATCTCGTACTCGTCGGTAAGCACGACCGCATCGCCAAACTCGATCGCGGTCACCCAGCCGCCGGTGGTGCCATCCGCATGGGCGCTGATCTCGGCCCCGGCCCCGGTATTGACGATCCCCCCCTCCAGGGGGCCGCCCACCACATACACTGCCGTTGCAGTCGCCTCGCCCCCCGGCGCCATCGCCAGCGCGCGAATACGTCCCTGATTGGTCAGACTCTGACGCAGCGGGCCCGCAGGCCCGAAGAAGCTGGCTGCACGCTGGGCAACACCCGTCACCTCGGCTGCCACCTCGCCTTCGATGCCGCCATTCTCCGCGACCGAGGCGACGTCGATGTCGCCGGTATTGATCAATCCGACCTCGCCGTGCTCGCGGTCCAACACTTGCTGCAGAACCCCGAAAACCTGCCTGGCAGACGCGTCAGCGCGCGCCCCGTCATCCGCCCGGACCCGGGCACTGGCGGTAGCCTGGACCCCGAGGCGACCACTGTTCTCGAAATGCAAACGGGCCTCGCCCCCGCGCATCGCTGTCTGTCGGGCCCCGCTCACGGCCACGACCAATGCCCCGGCCTCGCCCTCGGCACGCGAGCCCTCGGCTTCGGCATGCGCACGCGCCTCTGCCCTGACCTGCAGATCTCCGCTGTTGTCCGCCGCCAGTTCCGTCAGTCCGGTGGTTGCATCGGCACGCTGTGCCATCCCGTGGACCTGACCGG
>SKNJ01000214.1 GCA_007120575.1 Thioalkalivibrio sp. | reverse complement strand
TTCAGGCCGCGGGCCAGCCATCGGTCTCAATCCCTTCGCCCAGATCGACCTCCACCAGGCGGCGGCGCACCTCCAGAAGCCTTTCGATCAGCGCCGGTTCGTGTCGTTCGTAGGCCTCCGCATCCGGCACCCGGTTGACCACCACGCCCAGCAGTTCGGTAATCGCGTTGCCAATCGAGTTCTGGCTGATGGTGACGATCAGGCGGCCCTCATCGTTACGATAGATCAGCTGCTTGAACGCTGGCTGCCAGCGGATCGCATGGGCGTACTTGGCATCGGTAAAGCAGCGGTCGCGCACCTTCTTGGCGGTCTTCAGGAAGTCGTTATTGAATAACAAGACCTCTTCCACCGCATTGCGGAAATGAACGCCCTCGGGCATCGGCGCATTGCGCGTGGACACCTGCGAGAAAAAGGTACGGTAGAAGTCCAGAAAGCCCTTCAGAACGGCGTCGTATTCGCGCCAGAAACGGATGTCCTGGAGCGCCTCGACCCCGCCCTGGATCTCCCAGCTCGGCAGGCCGTGCGGATAGCCGGTCAGGCCAAGACGCGCGTCGTGGTCGGCCGCCGGGCGCAGGATCTGCAGATCCAGCGCCCGGGTAAAGAATGTGCGGTAGACATCGCGCATGTAGGCCTGGAACAGGCTGTGCTGGCCGCCATCGGTCAGGTTGGGATTGCCCGGGTCCGCCAGCGGCGACGCGGTGAGCGTCGCCATCGGGAACACCATGAAGTGGTTGTGGAGCATGCGGATGCTGGGCACCCCCGGCGCGGTCAGTGGCCAGGTGGCATCCAGACTCGCCTCGCCCGCCAGCACCAGGGCCTCGGCCGGGTCCGGGTACTGTTCCAGCATGTACTCGATAATCACCCCGTTCATCCGGTTCCAGACATGCCGCACCGGCTCGGGGACCTGGGTACGCCGCACCGGGCGCCCCATCGGATCGAGAATCGCCTGCGAGGTGTTGTAGATGATGGAACAGTCGAACTCGTTGCTGTGGCCCAGCGCCTTGCGATAGAGCAGCAGGTTTTCGGGATTGACCAGCAGCCCGTTGTTGTTGACCAGATCGGCGAGGTTCTCGGTGCTGTTGAAGAATTCGTTCGGCTTCATGCCCTCCGGGATATCCAGGGGGATGGGCCGGAAGGGCGTGGTGATCTCGCGGGGGCCAACTTGCATGACGGACGGATACTCCTTTGCAGGGGTGCAGTGCCAGAACCGCGCAGCCGGGCTTGTACGTGCAACCACAAGGGCTGTACTGTAACTTGCGCGGCTCGGGAGCGTCTGTCCCGACCATACCACAACCACCAACCCCCGAAGGAGCGAGTCCATGCGACTGATTCTGTTGGGCGCACCCGGCGCCGGCAAGGGCACACAGGCCCAGTACATCACCGAGAAATACAAGATCCCGCAGATCTCCACCGGAGACATGCTGCGCGCGGCCGTCAAGGCCGGAACCCCGCTGGGGCTCGAGGCCAAAAAGGTGATGGATGCCGGTGGCCTGGTCTCCGATGACATCATCCTTGGCCTGATCAAGGAGCGCCTGGAACAGCCGGATTGCGCCAACGGCTTCCTGTTCGACGGCTTCCCGCGCACCATCCCGCAGGCGGAAGCGCTGAAGGACCAGGGCGTGCCGCTCGACTACGTGGTCGATGTCGACGTCCCCGACGAGGAGATCATCAAGCGCATGAGCGGCCGTCGCGTCCACCCCGGCTCCGGACGCACCTACCACGTCGAATTCAATCCGCCGCAGGTGGAGGGCAAGGACGACGTCACCGGCGAGGATCTGATCCAGCGCGAGGACGACAACGAAGAAACCGTGCGCAAGCGCCTCGAGGTCTATCACAGCCAGACCCAGCCGCTGGTCGAGTTCTACTCGAAGTGGGCCGACAGCGGCGACTCCGCCGCACCGAAATACGTACACATCCCCGGAACCGGCTCGGTCGAGGACATCCGCGACCAGATCTTCAAGGCCCTCGGCTAGTCACTGGGCAGCAAGGCAAGCGGGCCTGCCCGGCGACCGGGCAGGCCCGCTTTGTGTTTGCGGGCAGCGACAACCGCCGCCCGCGGGTCGTACCTGCACGGCCCCCGGGGACGGGGGCCGTGCAGCCGGCTAGCGCCCCAGCACCTTGGGCACCTTGTTCTGGCGCAGGCGGTAGGCATCCGGCATGCCGGAGCCCAGCAGGGGCCGCAGATACATGCGGAAGGCGTCGGTGACATCGGTGCCGGAGGCGTCGATGAACTCGTCCGGCATCACCTTCGTCTTGCCGGCCACGGCCTCCAGCGGGACATACTCGTAATCGACCGAATAGAAACCGGTGCGCTTGATCGCCACCGAGCCGTCACGGCCCTCCCACATCGCAAACTGCACGGCCTTCTCGCCCACCTCGCGCGCCTCGCGCTGGTCGACGTCGGACACGCAGCCGATGAAGGCCCGCTGGAGATACCCGAAGGTATCGCCACGCACGCGCTTTACGCCCAGCTTGTCCCGGATCTCGTCGCACAGCATGTCGGCCAGCGCCCCGGTGCCGGAGAGCTGGACGTTGCCGTGCGCATCCTTCTCCACGTCCTTGGCCAGCTTGGTCGCGATCGGTTCGCCTTCGGCGTCGTGGATGCCCTCGCTGACCGCGATCACGCAGCGGCCATAGCGATCCATGGTCGCCTTGACGTCCTTCAGGAAACGGTCGACCTCGAACACCCGCTCCGGCACGTAGATCAGATGCGGGCCGTCGTCCGGGAACTTCTTGCCGAGCGCGGAGGCCGCGGTCAGGAAACCGGCATGGCGACCCATGACCACGGCCAGGTAGATCCCCGGCAGGGCGTAATTGTCGAGGTTGGCACCGATAAACGCCTGGGCCACGAAACGGGCCGCCGACGGGAAACCGGGCGTATGGTCGTTTTCCACCAGGTCGTTGTCGATGGTCTTCGGGATATGCACACAGCGCATCGGATAGTTCGCCTTCTGCGCCTCCTCGCTGACGATGCGCACGGTATCCGAGGAGTCGTTGCCCCCGATGTAGAAGAAGTAGGTGATCTCGTGAGCCTTCAAGACCTTGAAGATCTCCTTGCAATAGTCGAGGTCCGGCTTGTCGCGTGTGGAACCCAGCGCCGACGAGGGTGTCTGCGCGACCATCTCCAGGTTATGGGTGGTTTCCTGGGTCAGATCCAGGAACTCCTCGTCGATGATCCCGCGCACCCCGTGGAAGGCCCCGTACACGAGCTCCACATCGACAAACTTCCGGGCCTCGAGTACCGCACCCACCATGGATTGATTGATTACTGCCGTCGGGCCTCCACCCTGGGCGATAAGAACCTTGGCCATCCCTTTCTCCTTTAATGACTTGCAGCGCGAAAAACCGGGGCCACCGCGCACGCACCCGGACCCTCCCGGGCATCACGTCAGCGGCGGCAGAGTCCGTAGGGGACTAGAACCCGGGGGTATTTGCCCATATCCCGATTGGGATAACAGGCCGAACGGCATCACTCGTGCAGATGGCGTTTGGCGAACCCGGCCACCCGAATCATCGCATCCCGCGCGGCCAGATCATCGGCGAACGTGCGGGTCGTGCCGTTACGGAAATCGAACCCGCGCCCCACGCCCGGATACTCCACCACGGTGACGTCCCCGCCGCGGCTGCGCAGGCCATCGGCCGCCATCATCGCGGTCCGGTGACGCTGGTACTGTTCCTCGTCACCGAGCAGGATCATCACCGGAATTTCCAGTTCATTGAACTCGCTGGCATAACGGTAGACCTGGTGGGGCTCGCCCAGATTGGGGTCCTGGACGTGCGGATAGTAGCCGGCCCAGCAGGCGACGTCCTCGACCTGGCGCTCGAAGCTCACTGCGACCTTCAGCGTCTTGTAGCCACCGCGGGTAATCGACACCAGGCAGGCGCGCCCCCCGAGGATATCGTCACGTCCCAGCAGCACATCCAGGCCGCGATTCAGGTCACCCTCCAGGGCGTAGTCATGATCCAGCGGGTGGGTCTCCATGAACCGGCCGGTATACATGTCCGGCGCCAGCACCACGAATCCACGGGCCGCCAGGCGCTTCACGTGCAGTTCGGCCAGACGATCCAGTCCGCGGCGCCCGTGTGACCAGAGGATCGCGGGGTAGTGCTCGCCATCCGCGGGACGCGCCACCATGGCCGGCACGCTGACCCCGTCACTGGCGTATTCCAGACGCTCGATCGTGACCTCGTGGTTTTCTACATCGGCGTAGAGCACGCCATCCTCCCACCAGTCATCGTCCCACCACCACTTGGCATCCTCGTGGTCGTTGTCGGCCAGGGCCGGAACCGCCAGGCCGACCATGGCCGCCAGCAGGACGAGGGAACGAATCAGGAATTGCATGCTTTGGAACCTCCGAGTTCGGGTATTTGCCGCGGTCCGCGCGGGACACGGTCCCCGGCAGGCGGCCCGCGCCTCAAGGAAACATAGCTGAATCGCGCCGCTTCTGCCGCAGGCTTGCGCCGCCGCGCCGGGCTGGGCTATTATCCGCCGTCTTTCTTGCAAGCCAGAAATTCCGGAGTCTCCCGATGGCCCGAGTATGTCAGGTAACCGGCAAGCGTCCGGCGACCGGTAACAACGTCTCGCACGCCCACCGCAAGACGCGGCGGCGTTTCCTGCCCAACCTGCACACCCATCGCTTCTGGGTGGAGAGCGAGAACCGCTTCGTGCGGCTGCGCCTCAGCTGCAAGGGCATGCGCATTATCGACAAGCGCGGCATCGACGCGGTCCTCGCCGACCTGCGCGCCCGCGGCGAAAAGGTTTAAGGAGACACACCATGGCTGCCAAGAGCGCACGCGACAAGATCCGTCTGGTTTCCAGTGCCGGCACCGGACACTTCTACACCACGTCGAAGAACAAGCGGAACATGCCGGAGAAGATGGAAATCAAGAAGTTCGATCCAGTGATCCGCAAGCACGTGATGTACAAGGAAGCCAAGATCAAGTAATCGGCTGCCACGGTTCCGGATGTGCAAAAGCCCGGCTTCGGCCGGGCTTTTTCGTGTCCGGACCCAGGACACAGCGAGCGGGCGGCTGCGTTATCCGCCCTCCGCCTCCCGCGCCACGTCCCGGGCCACGCCCCGGGCCCATTGCGTCATCACGCGCCCCCAGCGATGCGCGGTGGCCGGATCCAGGTCGATCCTGGTGTAACGC
Source organism: Thioalkalivibrio sp. (assembly GCA_007120575.1). Classification (GTDB taxonomy): domain Bacteria; phylum Pseudomonadota; class Gammaproteobacteria; order Ectothiorhodospirales; family Ectothiorhodospiraceae; genus Thioalkalivibrio. Next base: position 10,416 of record SKNJ01000214.1, on the reverse strand, counting down.
TCGCCATCGCGAATCGTCACGCGCAGCAGGGGTACGCCCGAGTCGTGCAGGATATGGCGGAGTTCCACGACCTCGCCAAACGGTGTATCAATCGATTCCATGGTGCTTGTGCTCTCCTGTTTCCCGGCCCGCCGGCTGCAGACAGGCGCCGGCATGCATCTCTTGCTAATCTTGCCGCATGCAACCCATTTTTGTCGGCCGGCAACCCATCTTCGATGCCCGCGAGCGCATTGTCGGCTTCGAGTTACTGTTTCGCACGGGCCAGCATCGTTACGCGGATATCCAGGACGGCGACAGCGCGACCTCGGACCTGTTGCGCAGCGCATTCGTGGATATCGGGCTGGAGCACCTGGTGGGCGATCACCTGGCATTCGTCAACCTGACCCGCAGTTTCCTCGAGCACGAGGCCCTGGAGCATCTGCCACCCGACCAGGTCGTACTGGAACTGCTCGAGGATATCGAGATTGACGCGGAGGTGGTCGCCGCAGTGCGCAAGCTGAAGGAACGCGGCTTCCGGATTGCGCTGGACGACTTTCAGTTCAAGGAAAGCCATTCCCCGCTGGTGGAGCTCGCGGACCTGGTGAAGCTCGACGTGCTGGCACTCGACACCGCCGGCCTGCGCGCGGAGATCGCCCACCTGCAGCGGTTCGGGGTTGAGTTACTGGCCGAAAAGGTGGAGACGGCAGAATCCTACGGGCAGTGCCACGAACTGGGATTTCGTTACTTCCAGGGCTTCCACCTGTCCCTTCCGCACGTGATCGAGGGCCAGCGCCTGGAGACCCTGGAAGTTGCGCTGCTGCAGCTGATCGAGACCCTGCAGGACCCCGACCCCAATCCGGAAACGCTGGACCGGCTGATCAGCGCGGACCCCGGCCTCTCCCTGCAGATCCTGCGGCTCGCGAACAGCCCGATCTACCGCGGTGCCCGGCCGATCGAGAGCCTGCACCAGGCGATCCTGCGGCTGGGCCAGGCGCGCATCAAGCGCCTGGCGTTGCTGCTGATCCTGCATGGCGCGGGCGGGGGAAGCCAGGGCATCGAGCAGGTGATGATTCGCGCGCGCATGGCGTTGCTGGTAGCGCGCTCGCTGAACCTTCCGGCCGCCGTACAGGACCGCTACTTCACCCTCGGCATGCTCTCGGGCCTCGAGCGCGCGCTCGGGATGCCGCTGGCGCGCATGCTGAGCGAGATGCACCTCAGCACCGACATGGAAGACGCCCTGTTGCGCCGGAACGGCGCGCTGGCCCCGGTACTGGAGCTGATCGAGGCCTTCGAATATCCCGAGATTCCGTTACCGATGGACCGTTCGCCCATCCCCACGCCGCTGGCCGGCCAGTTGTACATGGAAGCGGTCGGCTGGGCCGAGGAAGTCCTGGACCAGCTGCGGGGGAACTAAGCGCGATGCCAGCCCATACGACCGGGCCCCGGACAGCCGCGCCCGGGACGATGCGCGTCGCGCGCTCCCGGCAGCCGGGAGGCCAGTGGCACGATGCCTGAGCTGCCCGAGGTCGAGACCACGCGGCGCGGCCTGGAACCGCTACTGCGCGATCGCCGCATCGTAACGCTCGAGGTGCGCGATCCACGCCTGCGCTGGCCGGTCCCAACCGGGCTGGCGACACAGCTGGCCGGGGCAACGATCCGTGGCCTGACACGACGCGCCAAATACCTGCTGCTGGACACCAGCCAGGGTGGGATCCTGCTGCACCTGGGCATGTCCGGCAGCCTGCGCCACTGCAGCCCCGACACGCCCCTGCGCAAACACGACCACCTGCGCCTGCAACTCGACGACGGTTTCGAGATCCGGCTGCACGACCCGCGCCGCTTTGGCTGCTGTTTGCCGCTGCCACCACCACCGGAGGTACATCCGCTGCTCGCCCGCCTGGGGCCGGAACCGCTGGGATCGAACTTCGATGGTGCGACCCTGTTCCACCATGGCCGGGGGCGACGCGGGCCGGTGAAGGGCTTCATCATGGATCAGGCGGTGGTGGTCGGGGTTGGCAACATCTACGCGACCGAGGCCCTGTTCCTCGCAGGGATCCGCCCCGGACGCGCGGCGGGCCGGGTCACACGCCGCGAATACGATCGCCTGGCGCGGCACATCCGCGAGGTGCTGGAAGAGGCGATCACGCAGGGGGGCACCACGCTGCGCGATTTTCTGCGCGAGGACGGCAGTCACGGCTACTTCGGACAATCGTTGCGGGTCTACGGGCGTGCCGGCGAGCCCTGCCCGACCTGCGGGAACACGCTGCGCAACCGGGTGATCGCGCAACGCGCCAGCGCCTACTGCCCGGCCTGCCAGAGGTAGCACAAGCCCGCGCCGGGTGCCGGGGCGAAGAACGCCTACAGGAGCTCGGTATCGTCGTGGGCGTAGGCGGGGGCACAACTGCACAGGATGTGCAACGGCTCGGCTCCGGTATTGCGGATATTGTGCGGCGTACCGGGACGGATACAGACGGTATCCCCCACCGTGACTTCGAAGCTCTCTTCGCCCAGGTGCATCTGGCCACGCCCGCGGGTCACATGGTAAAGCTCCTCGCTGCGTCCGTGGCGGTGCAGCCGGGTCTCGGCGCCCGGCGCCACCACCGCCTCGGCGAGACTCTGGGTCACGTTGCCATGGGTATCGGGGTGCATCAGCTCCCGGATCTCGGAACCGTCCTTGGTGTCATAGGCATGGATGTCGGCGTAACGGGTATGCATGGTCGGCTTCACGCGGATTCCGGGACTTCCTCGAGCAGCAGGCTGCGTCCGCCCATCGCCGATGGCTTGGGCACACCCATCAGCTCCAGCACCGTGGGCGCGACGTCCGCCAGGCCACCGCCGGTACGCAGGCGCCAGCGCTGCGAGTCGGTGATCATGCACATGACCGGATAGATAGTGTGCTGGGTATGCGGCGCACCGGTGACCGGATCGACGTACTCGTCGCAATTGCCGTGGTCGGCGGTCAGGATCACCGAATAGTCGTACTCCCGCGCGGCGTCGAGCACCCGCCCGACCTCGCGGTCCAGGGCCTCCACCGCCTGGAGCAAGGCCTCGCGCTTCGCGGTATGCCCGACCATGTCGCCATTGGCGAAATTCACCAGGATGAAGCCGTAGCGTCCGCCAGCCATTGCCTCGATGGTCTTGTCGGCGACCTCCGCCGCACTCATCTCCGGCTGCTCGTCGTAGGTATCCACCGCCGGCGAGGGCACCATCATCCGCTGTTCGCCGGCATAGGGCTCTTCCTTGCCGCCGTTGAAGAAAAACGTCACATGGGCGTACTTCTCGGTCTCCGCGCAATGGAACTGCGGGATGCCGGCCGAGGCGATGGTGCTGCCCAGAGTGGTCGATGGGCGTTCGGGCGGAAACGCGATGGGCGACAGAAAACGCGGGTCGTACTCGGTGAGGCAGGTCTCCGAGACCGGGTGGAAATCGCCCCGCTCGAAACCATCGAACTCGTCCATCCCGAGCGCCGCGGTCAACTGACGCGGACGGTCGTTGCGGAAATTGAACAGCACGCAGACCGCATCCTGTCCCAGGGGTACACCACCGTCGATAATCCGGGGCTTGATGAATTCGTCGTCCTCGCCAGCGGCATAGGCGGTCTCGATCGCCTCGCGCGCCGAACTCACGGGCTCGCCCTCGGCAAAGGCCATCGCGCGAAACGCCTTCTCGGTGCGGCTCCAGCGCTTGTCGCGATCCATCGCGTAGTAGCGGCCGCAGACCGTCGCGATGCGCCCCCCGGCACTGGCCAGCTCCTCCTCCAGGGGGTCCAGATAATTGAGTGCCGAGCGCGGCGCGGTGTCGCGCCCGTCGGTAATCATGTGCACCATCGGACGCGCGCCCTCGCGGCGGCAAATCTCCACCAGTGCCAACAGGTGGCGAATGTGCGAATGCACGCCGCCATCCGAAACCAGGCCGATCAGGTGCAGGGGCTGATCACTGGCCTGCGCGGCGCGCGCGGCGCTGACCAGGGCATCGTTTTCGAAGAAGCTGCCGTCCGCGATCGCGTCGTCGATGCGCACCAGATCCTGGTTGATCACGGTGCCCGCGCCCAGGGTCAGGTGGCCAACCTCGGAATTGCCCATCTGCCCGTCGGGCAGGCCCACCGCTCGGCCGCAGGCGTCCAGGGTGGTGTGAGTATGGGTGGAGAGATATTCGTCGAGCCGCGGGGTACTGGCCTCCGCATAGGCGTTGTTGAGTTTGCTGGGATTGACGCCCACGCCATCCATGATGATCAGGAGGACGGGACGGCGGGGGGTGGAACGCGGATCAGCCATCGCGGGATCGTTACCTGGGTCAATGGGTTACCCGGGTATTTTAGCAAGTTCCGATGCTTGGATGGGGCGAGCGGACAGCAATTCTCGGGAATCAATCCGGTTTGCGATCTTCCCCGGTATCCGCCCCGGACTCCGGCCCGGCCCTCTTCGGGTCGCGTGTCCCCGCCTGCTCGGCTTCGATGCGGTCAAGCTCGGCGTCCATTTCGTCCTCGGTCATCGGGGTGTAACCGGTGCGCGCGGCGGCACTGGCGCCGCCACTGGCCGCCGCGCCCGCGGAAGCCGCACCGCCGGTCACGGGCGCCGACTTGTCCCTGGCGGCAGCCCGACCCGCGTCACCCGACGGACGACGCGGCCCCTTCCCGGGACCATCCCCGCGGGGCCCGCCGGGGCCATCATCGTCCGGGCCGCCGTCATCATCCGCATCCCGATCAGCCCGCTTACCGCGCGCTTCGGCCTTTCTGCGCTCCATGATGCGCGACAGGATCAGCCCGATCTCGAACAACAGCCACATCGGCAACGCGAGCAGGGTCTGGGAGATGATATCGGGCGGAGTCAGCACCATCCCGATCAGGAACACGCCGACGATCACGTACGGGCGCTTCTGGGCCAGCTTGGCCGGGGTCGTGGCGCCCATGGATACCAGCAGGATGGTCGCCACCGGCACCTCGAAGGCGATACCGAAAGCGATGAACAGCATGATCACGAACGACAGGTAGCGCGAGATGTCGGTCATCACCGACACACCCTCGGGCGCGGTCGCGGTAAAGAACGCAAAGATCAGCGGGAACACCACGAAGTAGGCGAATGCCATGCCCAGATAGAACAGGGCCGTGGACGAGGCCACCAGCGGGAGTGCCATGCTCTTTTCGTGCTTGTACAGCCCGGGCGCGACAAACGCCCAGAGCTGGTACAGCAGGTAGGGGATGCTGACCACCACCGCCAGCAGCAGCACCAGCTTGAACGGGATCAGGAACGGTGCGGCGACATCGATCGCGATCATGCTCGTGCCTTCCGGCAGATGCTGCATCAGCGGGTCGGCCAGCCAGGTGTAGATGGGGTTGGCGAATGGGAACAACACCAGGAACACCACCAGGATGGCGATGAACATCCGCAGGATGCGGTCGCGCAACTCGATCAGGTGAGTGAGCAGGGTCTCGGTGACTTCAGGACTCGGCTCGACCCCCGGTTTGGTCTTGCTCATGAGCGCTGGTCGGGGGTCTGATCGTCGTGAGTGGGTTCGGAACCGGACGGCTCTCCGGAGTGGTCACCGGAATCGCCCCCGGCCTTGGCGGCACCGGAGCGTGCATCGGCCGGGGGCCGGGGCTTGCTCGGCGATCCGGACGGGCCCGCGTCGGCGGCACGCGCCTCCCGCTCGGCCGCCAGGGCCGGATCGTCGGTCATCAGGTTGCCGTCCAGGTCGCCACTGGTCGGAACGCGGCGCACCTCGGGCGCGTCGGCGTCATTCCCCGGGGCATCACCGGCAGGCTCGGGATCGTGCATTGACGGCTTGTCGCGTACCGGTGGCTTGCCGGAGCTTCCAGTCCCGGACAGCGCTTCCTGCTCGCGCTCGGACAGCCCCTTGCGTGGACCGGAGGCCTTGCCCTCGATGTCCTCGCGCAGGTGGCGTTCGGTATCCTCGATATCCTCGCGCAGGCTGGTCTCGGTCTCGTCCATCATGCTCTTGAGCTGGCGAATCTCGCGATCCTGGCTTTTCAGCATATTGCGCAGCTCGTCGGTCTGGAGCTCCTGCTCGAAGTCGGAGCGCACGCTATGGACGAAACGCCGGGTCTTGCCGACCCAGCGCCCAATCTCGCGCGCAAGTCCGGGCAAACGCTCCGGTCCCACAACCAGGAGCGCAACCAGGACGATAATAATGATCTCCCAGAAACCGACGTCGAACATGGCCTACCGCCGACCGCGCGCCGCGCCGATCAGGACTTCTTGCCCGACTGCGAGGCGTCGCTGTCCTGCTCGCTGCTCTTCTTCACCTCGGCATCAACCACCCGACCATCGCCCTCGGTCTGGTCCTCGACCTCGCGCGGTTCGCCGTCTTCGCCGTCCGCCTCCTTCTTCTCCTCGCCTTCGGGGTCCTTGACCGCCGAGCGGAAGTTCTTCAGTGCCGAGCCGATATCGCCGCCCATGTTCCGCAGCTTCTTGGTGCCGAACAGCAGCACGACGATCAACAGGATGATGAGAAGCTGCCAAATGCTGATACCACCGATACCCATGAACTCTCTCCAGAAAACGACTATTGGTTAGCCTGAACGGGGCCAGGCCGATAATCAACAACACACAATCATTTGTCCGAGCGCCGCCCACTGTGCGTGCGCCCGGCCTTTTCCGCCACCCCGGACAGCCCGAATCGCCGGGCCAGCTCGGCCATCACGTCGTCGGGGTGGCGGCCCCGCGCGACCAGGACCACCAGGGCGTGGAACCACAAGTCCGCCATCTCCGATACCAGAGCGTCGGTATCCTCGTTCTTGCCCGCGATAATCGTCTCGGAGGCCTCCTCCCCGAGCTTCTTCAGCATCTCGTCCAGGCCCCGGGCGTGCAACCGGGCCACATAGGACTGCTCCGGGTCCGCCTGGCGACGCTGCTCGATCACCTCGGCCAGCGCCGCCAGGATCTCCGGCGTATCCGGGCCGGTAGTCGGCGCGCCCATCAGGCCGCCATCCCGGCATCGTTGGGCCGCACCGAGACCCCGGCCGCGGCCATCGCCGCCTTGGCCTCGCCCACGGTGTGCTGCCCGAAGTGGAAGATACTGGCCGCCAGTACCGCATCGGCATGCCCCAGGGTCACCCCCTCCACCAGGTGCTGCAACTCGCCCACGCCCCCGGAGGCGATCACCGGAATCCCGACCGCGTCGCTGACCGCACGGGTCAGCTCCAGGTCGAAACCGATGCGGGTGCCGTCACGGTCCATGCTGGTCAGCAGGATTTCGCCGGCGCCCAGGGCCTCCATACGCTGCGCCCAGGGGACCACGTCCAGACCAGTCGCGCGACGACCGCCATGGGTAAAGACTTCCCAGCGCGCCGGTTCATTCCCGGTACTGACCTGCTTGGCGTCGATCGCGACCACGATGCACTGGCTCCCGACCCAGGCGGCGGCCTCCTCCACCAGTTCCGGACGATGCACCGCGGCGGTGTTGATCGAGACCTTGTCGGCCCCGGCATTCAGCAAGCGGCGGATGTCCTCCACAGCGCGCACCCCTCCGCCCACGGTCAGCGGGATAAACACCTGACGCGCCACCTCCTCGACCACGTGCAGGATGGTTTCGCGCTCGTCACTGGAAGCAGTGATATCGAGAAAGGTCAGCTCGTCGGCACCCTGGTCGTTGTAACGCCGCGCGATCTCCACCGGATCGCCCGCATCGCGGATGCCGACAAAGTTGACCCCCTTGACGACACGGCCGGCATCGACATCCAGGCAGGGGATAATGCGCTTGGCGAGCATCTCAGTTCCCGGCCGCGGCGCGCGCCTGTTCCAGCGTGAACGCGCCTTCGTACAGCGCGCGCCCCACGATCACACCCTCGATCCCGTCCTCCTCGCGCTCGCGCAGGCGCTTGATGTCATCCAGCGAGCTGACTCCGCCGGAGGCGATCACCGGCACCCGGACATTGGACGCCAGACGCGCGGTGGCCTCGACGTTGGGCCCCTCCATCATGCCGTCGCGCGAGATGTCCGTGTACACGAAGGCCACCACGCCGTCGGCCTCGAAGTGCTGGGCCAGATCGATCACGTCATGATGTGACAGCTTGGACCAGCCATCCACCGCCAGCTTGCCATCGCGCGCGTCCAGCCCGACGATGATCCGCCCGGGGAATTCGAGGCACAGGTCATTCACGAAGTGCGGGGCGCTGACCGCGCGGGTACCGATGATCACGTATTCCACCCCGGCATCCAGATAGGCCTGCACGGTGTCGTCGTCGCGTACCCCGCCACCGATCTGAATCGGCAAGTCGGGGAACGTCCGGGCAATCGCGTGCACCGCCTCGGCATTGCGCGGACGTCCGGCGAACGCACCGTCCAGGTCCACGATATGCAGGCGCTCGGCCCCGGCATCCACCCAGCGCTTCGCCATCTCCACCGGGTCCTCGCCAAACACCGTGGATTCGTCCATGTTGCCCTGGCGCAGGCGAACGCACTTGCCTTCCTTCAGATCGATTGCGGGGATGACCAGCATCTTCGACTCCTCACGACGCCCCGGGACCATCGCCGTCCCAGCGCAGAAAGTTGTGCAGCAGGCGCAGCCCGCAGGCAGCGCTCTTCTCCGGGTGGCACTGCATGGTGAACAGCGAGCCCTGCGCCAGTGCCGAAGCAAAGGTCTCGCCATAGTCGGTACGCCCGGCCACCACGCGCGAGTCGTGCGGCAGGACGCGATAGCTGTGCACGAAGTAGAACCATGGGGTCTCCGGCAGGCCGTGCCAGAGGGGATGCTCGTGTTCCGGCAGCACCCGGTTCCACCCCATGTGCGGGATCTTCAGGCGGCGCCCATCGGCATCCCGCAGCTCCGGGAAACGCGCGACCTTCCCGGGCACCACCCCCAGCAGGTCGACGCCACCGCTCTCGTCGCTGTAATCCATCAGGATCTGCTGTCCCAGGCACAGCCCGAGAAACGGACGCGAGGCCGCCAGCTCCGGCAGCGTGCGGTCCAGCCCGCGAGCCGACAGGGCCTGCATTGCGTCGCCCGCGGCGCCCTGCCCGGGGAACACCAGGCGATCCGCCTCCCCGAGGGTGGCCGGATCGTCGCTCAGCAGCACGCGCTGATGGCCCGCGGCCTCGTGTTCCAGTGCGCGCACCACCGAGTGCAGATTTCCCATGCCGTAATCAATGACGGCAACCGTTTCCATGGCCGATGCTTCCCCGATCGCTGCGGTCGTTACAGACTGCCCTTGGTGGATGGCGTGATTCCGGCGCCACGCGGATCAGGCTCGGCGGCCATGCGCAGGGCCCGCCCGAACGCCTTGAAGATGGTCTCGGCCACGTGATGCGCATTGTCCCCGCGCAGGCTGTCGACGTGCAGGGTCATCCACGCGTGGTTCACCAGCCCCTGGAAAAACTCGTGAAACAGGTCGACATCGAACTCGCCAATATGCGAGCGGCGGAAGTCGGCATGCATCTCCAGACCGGGACGCCCGGAGAAGTCGATCACCACCCGCGCCAACGCCTCGTCCAGCGGGACATAGGCATGACCGTAGCGGCGGATCCCCTTCTTGTCGCCCAGCGCCTGCGCCAGGGCCTGCCCCAGGGTGATACCGACATCCTCCACGGTGTGGTGAGCATCGATATGCAGGTCACCCTGGGCGCGGATCGCGAGATCCACCAAACCGTGGCGGGCCACCTGATCCAGCATGTGATCGAGAAACGGCACGCCGGTCTCGAGCTGGCTCTGGCCGGTGCCGTCCAGATTCAGATCAACCGCAATCTGCGTCTCGAGGGTGTCGCGGCGGACGGATGCTGTACGTTCAGTCATATTGCATATTCGGCGGTAGTAAAGGCGCAGTGTAGCAAGGCTGGGCACGCGCCGGTATGAAAGCGGTGTTTCGCCTCCGGGTTCGCGCGCCGCGGGCCTGGGTACGCGCGGGGATGGCCGGGATCAATCGCCCACGACCGGGCGCGGGCCGACCAGCAGCGCTTCCGGGATTGCCCCCTGGATCGCGATCGGCAGCTCGCGGCAAAGCCCCGGGATCGGGGAGACCGACACCCACAGGGTGTTCAGGCGCAGGTTCAACTCCACGAACGCAATGCGGTCGCCGTATCCATGCAGGACACGCTCCAGCGCATGCGCGCAGGCGTGGATCTCGACCCGGGGCCGGCGGTTCAGGCGCGGGATCAGCATCATGAAATCGGCCAGGCGTCGCCCTTCGGCATCGCGCCGGGGGAGGCGCTGCCACAGCGGCTGCATCGGTTCCAACAGCAGAGCTGGCCGCGGCTCGGCCGAAATCGGGGTGTCTGGACGAGCGGGTATCGAAGGCATAGAAGGCACTCCGGGGCGTACACAGGCATCTTCAAACGAGTGTAGTAGCACGCCACCCGAGCATGGATCGAGTAGGGGACGGGGTTACCCCCGTCGCCCTCTCACACCACCGTACGTGCGGTTCCGCATACGGCGGTTCATGAAAGACACTGGGGTCGGCGCGTCGTGTCGAGCAGCGACACCAGA
>SKNJ01000077.1 GCA_007120575.1 Thioalkalivibrio sp. | reverse complement strand
CCGACCTGATCCTGGTCGAGGGCTCCATGGGCCTGTTCGATGGTGACCCGTCCGGGGCCGACCTGGCGGTGCGCTTCGGCCTGCCGGTGCTGGCGCTGATCGATGCCGGGGGCATGGCCCAGACCTTTGGCGCGATCGTGCATGGTCTGGCGACCTATCGCGCCGATGTGTCCCTGGCGGGCGTGATCGCCAATCGCACCGGGAGTGTGCGCCATGGCCAGATGCTGGCGGACAGCATGCCCGAGGGGGTGCACTTCTACGGGGCTGTCCCCCGTAACGAAGGGCTCAGTGTGCCCGATCGTCACCTGGGTCTGGTGCAGGCCGGCGAGATCGACGACCTGGATGCGCGCCTGCAGGCCGCCGCGGAGGCGATTGCCGCGGCGGGGGTCACGGAATGCCCGGCACCGGTGATCTTCGAGCCGGCACCGAGTCCGGCCATTGCGCGCGCGCTGGAAGGCGTGCGCATCGGGATCGCCCGGGATGCCGCGTTCGCGTTCATCTATCCCGGCAACCTGGACCTGTTGCGCGCCATGGGTGCCCGGCTGGAATTCTTCTCGCCGGTGGCGGGGGATCGCCTGCCGGCGGTGGATGCGGTGTGGCTGCCGGGCGGGTATCCCGAGCTGTACCTGGAGGCACTGGCCGCCAACGCCGGGCTCAGGCAGGACCTGGCGGCGCATCAGGCGGAGGGGCGGCCGCTGCTCGCCGAATGTGGTGGCTTCCTGTATCTGCTGGACGAACTCGCCGATTGTGAGGGGCACCGGGCATCCATGGCCGGTCTGATTCCGGGACGGGCGCGCCTGGAGCCGAAACTGCAGGGGCTGGGGCTGCAGAGCGCTCCGCTGCCCGAGGGCGAGTTACGTGGCCACACCTTTCACCACACCCGTGCGGAGGTGGAGCGGGAACCGCTCGTACACTGTCGCCGCGCGCGGGATGGCGGCACGGCCCCGGAGGCGATCTATCGGGCCGGACGCCTGACCGCGAGCTATCTGCACGCCTGGTTCCCGTCGAACCCGGTGGCGACGGCGGCCCTGTTCGGTGTCTGAGACCAATCCAGACAAAGGTTTGACCCGGTCCGTTCCGGGATGGCGCTTGTGTGCCTGTGCAGTGCCCGGTTGATCTGGATCAACGATCGATCCGATCGCGGTAGCGGGGGGCAGCGAGAAGTCTTACGGTGGGTGCAGGGATCTGGACCGAGTCTATATCGGTGTATCCCGATTCGCACATACAGCCAATGGAGACCCATCATGAGACAGCCTTCCACCTTCAAGCACGTCGTGTTGGCGGCCTGCACGGCGTTCGCCCTGGGCGTCACGGCCCCGGTGCTTGCCGATGGCGACTACGCCCAGTATCGCGACGTGTTCGAGCCGCTGCCGGCGCTGCCGCCGATCCCCGCCGACAACTCGATGACCAGCGAGAAGATCGAACTGGGCAAGATGCTGTTCTTCGAGCCGCGCATCTCGGGCTCCGGCGTGATTTCCTGCGCGACCTGCCACAACCCGGCGCTGGGCTGGTCGGATCGGATCCCGCGCGCGGTAGGGCATGATGGCCAGGTAGGCGAACGCAACACCCCCACGGTGCTGAACTCCGGCTTCTTTGGCGCGCAGTTCTGGGATGGCCGGGAGGATGACCTGGAGGGGCAGGCGCTGGGTCCGATCGAGGCCGACATCGAGATGGCCATGCCGCTGGAAGATGCGATTGCGCGTCTGGAGGAGTTCAACGAGTACCAGGATAAGTTCGCGGCGGCGTATCCCGAATATGACGGCGACAGCGTGATCAATGCCGATCATGTGGCCCAGGCCCTGGCGACTTTTCAGCGGACCCTGAACACCCCGAACTCGCCGCTGGACCGCTGGCTGGCCGGGGACGAGGGTGCGATGACTCCGCAGCAGAAGCGTGGCATGGCCTTGTTTGCCGATAATGGCTGTGTCGCCTGTCATCGTGGTCCGGCGCTGACCGACAGCCAGTTCCACCGCATCCAGGTGCCGGGTTCGGAAGACGAGGGCCGGTTCCTGGTCACCGGGGAGGAGCGTGACCGCTTCGCGTTCAAGACCCCCACGCTGCGTAACGTCGCGCTGACCTATCCCTACTTCAATAATGGCGCGACCGAGACCCTGGCCGAGGCGATTCAGGTCATGGGGCAGGAGATGCTGGGGCAGGACTTCAGCGATGAGGAGATCGCCGATCTCGAGGCCTTCATGCATGCCCTGACCGGCGAGATGCCGCGGTTCGAGGTGCCGGCGCTGCCGTAACCGTTGCTTGATGGATGCGGGACGGCCGCAGACGAGGCCTCCTCCGGTGCGCACCGAAGGGGGCCTTTTTGTGGGCGGATCAAACATAAAAAAGGCCCGAACCTTGCGGCTCGGGCCTTTTCGGAATATGGCGTCCCCACGGGGATTCGAACCCCGGTCGCCGCCGTGAAAGGGCGGTGTCCTAGGCCTCTAGACGATGGGGACGCAGAGGCAACGTCGTTGCTATTCGGGCGGGCCCTTGGGCCGGTCTTCCTCGTGGCTGGCAGGACGATGCAGGATCGTGGTCACCAGGCCGTTAAAGACCAGCAAAAACCCGATCGGAACCATCGCGATGAGAGGCTTGGACCAGGATTGTTCCCCGGAAATCATCAGCCCGAAACCGCCGATCAGTCCGACTATCGACATCACCAGGCCAACGTAAAGGGATATAACTCCGAAACGATGCATTGGCGATCCCGAAATACGCCTAAATATGGTGGAGCCAGGCGGGATCGAACCGCCGACCTCCTGCATGCCATGCAGGCGCTCTCCCAGCTGAGCTATGGCCCCGTTCAGGCGAGCGCGTAATGTAGCCAGGCACCCCTTGGGTGTCAACCCACTTCGGCGGAAATTTTGTCGATGGCGCGGTCGATCCGGGCCAGCGCGCGCTCGCGTCCAATCAACACCAGCGTATCGTCAATCGGTGGGGAAACGGTACCCCCGGTCAGCGCCACGCGGAGGGGTTGCGCGACCTTGCCCAGCTTCAGCTCCAGGCGTTCCGCCGTGTGCTGCACGACCTCGTGCAGCGGCTCCTTCTCCCAGGCCCCTAGTGCACTGAATCCGTCATGCAGCGTCTGCAGCACCGGCAGTGCCTCGTCAGTGAACTGCTTGCGCGCCGCCTTCGGGTCGTAGTCCTCGAATTCCTGGTAGAAGTACACGCTGTTCTCGGCCATCTCGCGCAGGGTACGGCTTCGTTCACGCTGGGCCAGGACGACCTGGCGCGGTTGCGGTCCTCGGGAGGGGTCGATGCCCAGTTGTCCCAGGTGCCAGCCGAACTCCAGTGCCACGTGATCCGGGTCCAGGGTCTTGATGTAGTGCTGGTTCAGCCACAGCAGTTTGTCCGGATTGATCGCCGACGCTGACTGGTTCACGTCCTCGATATCGAACAGGCGCACCAGTTCGTCCACCGTGAAGATCTCCTGGTCGCCATGCGCCCAGCCCAGGCGTACCAGGTAGTTCAGCAACGCCTCGGGCAGATAGCCTTCCTCGCGGTATTGCATCACCGAGACCGCACCATGGCGTTTGGACAGCTTGGCGCCATCCGGGCCCATGATCATTGGCAGGTGGCCGTAGCGCGGGGGCTCCGCGCCGAGCGCCTTGAGGATGTTGATCTGGCGCGGGGTGTTGTTCAGGTGGTCGTCGCCGCGGATGACATGCGTGATGCCCATGTCCATGTCGTCGACCACTACGGTCAGGTTGTAGGTGGGCGAGCCGTCGGAGCGGGCGATGATCAGGTCGTCGAGTTCGCTGTTCTGGAACGCGACCTTGCCGCGTACCATGTCGTCAACGATGGTCACCCCTTCGTCCGGGGTGCGGAAACGGATCACCGGTTCCACACCCTCGCGCGGTTCGGTACGCGCCCTGCAGCGGCCGTCATAGCGCGGTTTTTCCTTGCGCGCCTTCTGCTCCTCGCGCATCGCGTCCAGCTCGTCCTTCGTGCAGTAGCAGCGATAGGCGTGGCCTGCGTCCAGCAACTGGTCGATCACTTCCCGGTACCGCTCGAAGTGTTCGGTCTGGTAGAACGGGCCGTGATCGTAGGTCAGACCCAGCCAGTTCATGCCCTCGAGGATGGCGTTCACCGACTCGGCGGTACTGCGCTCCAGATCGGTGTCCTCGATGCGCAGCACGAACTCGCCACCGTGGTGGCGGGCATACAGCCACGAGAACAGCGCGGTGCGCGCACCACCAATATGGAGATAGCCGGTGGGACTGGGGGCAAAACGGGTACGAAGGCTCATGCGCGGGACACTCGATTCCGTGTGGTCGGGAAAGGCGCATAGGGTAGCAGAACGTCCCCCCGGGGAGGTTGCGAAGTGCCCCGTTGGCCCCGCAACTACGGCTTGGCGGTCCGCGTGATGGCCCAGCAGCGATGGGGCGGGGGCGGGCGTCGGTAGTCCTCATCCAGCGTCTCGCGGGTGATGTCGCGGGCCTCGAGTCCGGTCAGGGCCTCGTGGTCCAGTTCGAAGCGGCGGCGGTTGGTGGAGAAGTAGAGCACGCCGTCCGGGGTGAGCAGGCGCGCCGCCAGGAGGATCAGGTGGGCATGGTCGCGCTGCACCTCGAAGTCGTCCTCGGTGCGCTTGGAGTTGGAGAAGGTGGGCGGGTCGAGGAAGATTCGCTGGAACAGCGTGCCGGGCGTGT
>SKNJ01000209.1 GCA_007120575.1 Thioalkalivibrio sp. | reverse complement strand
CGATGCGGCGCGTATGCAGGTCGGCGTCGAAGTAGCCCCGGTCGGCCGCGATGCGGGTGAGCCGGTTGCGCAGGTCCTCGTAGCGGTCATGGCGGAGCACATCGCCCGTGCGGATCGCGTTCTGGGCGCGTACCGGTTCGAACCCGAGATCGTCCGCGGCTTCTCCGGTGATCCGGATGTCCACGCCGTCGATGGTGGTCGCGGGACCGGGCTCGAAGTCGACATGCAGGGTCCAGCAGTCCTCGGCGTGTTCCAGTCGCAGTTCCAGCTCGGCGTCATAGAACCCGATCGCGCGCAGGGCCTCGCGGGTCCGCGCCTCGCTGTCGCGCAGCAGGCGGGGTTCGCGGAAGGCCGGGAGGTCGCAGGGATGGGCCGCCAGGTTCAGGCTGTTGCGGATATTGGCTCGCTGGTCGGGAGTGCCGCCGTCGACCTGAAGTCCAGGGGACGGAACATCCTCCGCCGCAGCGGGGCAGGGGAGGCCCGCCAGAGTGGCAAGGAATACCGCAACCGCGGCCAGCCCGGTATGGGCCGGGCGGCGGACAACAGGGGCGCGAGCGTGGGTCATGGAGCGATGATAACGGTTGCGGAACGGAGCGCGTGTGGGCATCGGAACACGCGCTCGCACGGTAGTTCCCGGCGGACCCGGGCCGTGCGGGTCAGGAGGCCGGGCAGTCGACCCCGCTGCCGCGCGAGAACACCACCAGATGCGAGAAGTCCAGGCGCAGGCGGACATGGTCGCCAATCGCGAAATTGTCGTGGCTGGGGGCCATGCACAGCACGCTCAGCCCGTCCGGGAGCTTCAGCGTGTACAGGAAGTCGGCACCGCGAAAGGCCTTGTCCAGCACCTCGGTGCGCACTGTGCCCGCCTCGTTGTCGATCGTGATGTCGTCCGGGCGTACCAGGACGTCGACGGCGGTGCCCGGAGGCAGGGATTGCGACAGCGCCCCGTCGAGTTCGCCCAGGGCGGTGTCCACATGCTCGTCGGGCAGGACCATGCCGGGGATCAGCGTGCCGTCGCCGACAAAGTCGGCCACGAACCGGTCGGCGGGCCGATGGTACAGGTTATAGGCCGAGTCCCACTGCGACACCCGCCCCTGATGGAGTACCGCGATCCGGTCGGCGAACGCGAACGCCTCGTGCTGGTCGTGGGTCACCAGGATCGCTGTGGTGTTCTCTGCGCGCAGGATGCGCCGGACCTCGCGGGCCAGCTCGCCGCGCAGGTCCATATCCATGCTGGAAAAGGGTTCGTCCAGCAGCAGGAGCTTGGGCTGGGGTGCCAGCGCGCGGGCCAGGGCAATGCGTTGCTGTTGGCCCCCGGACAATTCGTGGGGATAGGCATTGTCATAGCCCTGCAGCCCGACCAGCCGCAGCAGTTGTTTGACCCGGGTATTGCGCGCCGCGCTGCCCCAGCCCCGGATCCCGAAGGCGATGTTGGCTGCTACGTCGAGGTGCGGGAACAGCGCGAAGTCCTGGAATACCATGCCGATACCGCGCCGCTCCGGGGGCACGGTGAAGCGCGCGCTGGAGACGGCGCCGCCGTTGAAGCGGATCTCGCCGCGCATTAGCGGTTCGAAGCCCGCGATTGCGCGCAACAGGGTGGTCTTGCCGCATCCGGACGGGCCCAGAAGGCAACCGATCAGTCCCTCGCGCAGTTCCAGCGACACCTGATGGACCACGGCCTCGTGGTTGTAGCCGACATCCACGTGATCGAGGGCGAGGAGGGGAGGCTGGGGTTCCGGCATATCGCTTGTTGTCCGTTGATTCGGGACCGGGTCAGGCCGCGCCGGCGGGCACGGCCAGCGGTCTGGACGAGGTTCGGGTGTCGCTGTCGTCCGCGGGATGTCCGGGCTTGCGACCCTGCTGACCGGGTCGCGAGCGGCCGATGGTCACCGACAGCAGGATAACGGGAACCAGGCCGACCAGCACGATGGCCAGGGCGGCGCTGGAGGATTCGGCCAGACGCTCGTCGCTGGCCAGTTCGAAGGCGCGCACCGCGAGGGTGTTGAAGTCGAACGGGCGCAGGATCAGCGTGGCCGGAAGTTCCTTCAGGACGTCGACGAATACCAGCAGCAGCGCGGTCAGCAGGGTGCCGCGCATGATTGGCAAATGCACGCGCGTCAGGGTCTGTAGCGGGCGCATGCCGAGCGAGCGGGCGGCGTCGTCCATGCTTGGCTGAATCTTGCCCAGTCCCGCCTCCACGGTCTGCAGCGAAACCGCGAGAAAGCGCACGGTGTAGGCGAACAGCAAAGCGAATACCGTGCCCGACAGCAACAGCCCGGTGGACAGCCCGAAGGTGTTGCGCATGAAGTCATCCAGGGCGTTGTCGAACGCGGCGAACGGGATCATCACGCCGATCGCGATCACGATGCCGGGTACCGCATAACCCATGCCGGCGACGCGCACGGCGACCGCCGTGAAGCGCCCGCCTTGCATGCGCCGCGCATAGGCGAGCACCAGCGCCAGGACGACCGCGATCGCAGCGGCCGCGGAGGCCAGCCAGAAACTGTTGAACACGAGTCGGGCGAAGGCCGGGTTCATCCACTGATCGAGGGTCTGCACGGTCCACAGCCCGAGTTGCAAGGCCGGCAGCAGGAAGCCCAGCAGGACTGGCAGCAGGCAGGCGAAGAACGCCACGCCCGCCTTCCAGCCGCGCAGTTGATAGCGCGGCAGGGTGGAGTAGCGCCGGCTGGTGTGGTGGAAGCGCGCCTTGGCCCGTGACCAGCGTTCCAGCACGATCAGCACGAACACGAAGGTCAGCAGCACGGCCGACAGCTGGGCGGCGGCGGCCGGGTCGCCGAGGCCGTACCAGGTTCGGAAGATGCCGGTGGTGAAGGTGCTCACGCCGAAGTAGGCGACCGTTCCGTAGTCGGCCAGCACCTCCATCAGCGCGAGGGTGAGTCCGGCAATGATGGCCGGGCGCGCGAGCGGCAGGGCGACGCGGCGAAAGCCGCCGAACGGGCCGGCGCCCAGGGTGCGCGAGACCTCCAGCACGCAGACTGACTGCTCCAGGAAGGCGGCGCGGCTGAGCAGGTAAACATAAGGGTAGAGCACCAGCGTCAGCATCGTCATGGCGCCGCCGAGCGAGCGGATCTCCGGGAACCAGTATTCCCCGTAGCCGAGCCCGGTGAGTTCCCGGATCATGCCTTGAACCGGGCCGCTGAAATCCAGCATGCCGGTATAGGTGTAGGCAATGATGTAGGCCGGCATCGCCAGCGGCAGCATCAGCGCCCACTGGAAGATACCGCGGCCGGGGAAGTCGCAGACACTGACCAGCCAGGCGACCGGAACGCCGATCAGCAGGACGCCAATGCCCACGCCCACCAGCAGGGCCAGGGAATTGGTGACGTAGTCTGCGAGGACGGTCTCGCGCAGATGGGTCCAGACCTCGCCGGCGGGGATGAAGACGTGCGCGAAAATCACCAGGATCGGCAGGGACAGGGTCAGTGCCACAAGGGTGGCGATGGCCGGCCACGCGCCGAGCGTCGGGCGCCGGCGACCCGCGGGGGTTGCCGTCATCGCGGCTGGGCTGGTCGTCGGCGAACTCATGGACTGCGAATAATAAAGGTTCTTGTTTCGAATACCACCATGGCCGCTCGGCGACTGGCGGATTGCCGTAAACGCCACGCCCCCGGAGCACCGGGGGCGAGCGAACGGAAATGATAGCGGGAGCGGGCGTCAGCGCCAGCGGACGCGGTCCATGATGCGGACGGCCTCGGCGTTGTGGTTGCCCAGACGGTAGAGCTCGATATCGTCGGACCGGAATTCGCCGAAGCCCTGGAGGAGGTCGCTGGTCGGCACGTCGTCGCGGATCGGATATTCCTGATTGACCTCGGCGTACCACTTCTGCGCCTCGGTGGAGGAAAGGAACTCGAGCAGGCGGATCGCGTTGTCCCGGTTCGGGGCATGCGCGGTGACGCCGGCGCCGCTGATGTTCACGTGGGTGCCGCGGCCGTCCTGGTTGGGCCAGAACACGCCGATCTGTTCGGCGACCTCGCGGTCACGGCCTTCGCCGTCCAGCATCAGGCCCAGGTAATAGGTGTTGGCGATCGCGATGTCGCAGACACCGTCGGCCACCGCGCGGATCTGGTCGCGGTCGCCGCCCTGCGGCTGGCGCGCCATGTTGGACACGATCCCGGCGGCCCAGTCCTGGGCGGCCTCGCCGCCTTCGGTGGCGATCATCGCCGCCACCAGCGACTGGTTGTACACGTTGCTGGAGGAACGGATGCAGATCCGGTTTTCCCATTGCACGTCGGTCAGCGCCTCGTAGGTGGAGAGTGCTTCCGGCTCCACGCGGTCCTTGTGATAGAGGATCGGGCGCGCCCGTGACGACAGGCCAAACCACTGTCCGTCCGGGTCGCGGTAGCGTTCCGGGATGTTCTCGCGCAGTACGTCCGATTCGATCGCCTGCAACACGCCAGCCTCGCGTGCCTGGTGCAGACGCGCCGCGTCCACGGTGATGAAGAGATCCGCCGGCGAATTGCGGCCCTCGTGGCGCAGGCGCTGCAGCAGGCTGTCCGCCCCGCCGGTCACCAGATTGACCTGGATCCCGGTCTGATCGGTGAAGTCGTCCAGCAGTGGTTTGATCAGATTTTCCTGGCGCGCCGAGTACAGGTTGACCTCGTCCTGGTCGGCGGGGCTGCAGCCGGCCAGCGG
>SKNJ01000006.1 GCA_007120575.1 Thioalkalivibrio sp. | reverse complement strand
GGTACGCGGGAGCGTTTCGACCTGCGCCCCTCCGGATCGGTGGGCGACCCGTCGGAGCCGGTGCGACCCCGCCCGCGCGCCCGCGACTCCGGCCGCTAACGATGCGGGCATGCGGGCATGCAGTCGGTCGCCGGCGTATCCACCACCGGCCATCGGGTAACGCGGCCCCATGGGCCCATGCGCTCCCTCGACCTTGTAGGAGCCTGCCTCGCAGGCGAAAACGCGCCAGGTCATTCGGACGCCTGCCCATGAAGCAGGCCCCTGCGCGCCGGGAACCCGGCCGCGCATGGCAGTCCATTACAAATCGTGTAACGTATGGCGATTTGCGGGGCCACGTACTGGCAGAGTGGCGCGTGGCGGGCGACCGCTCGGTCCTGGAAGGCGCAGCGACCCCCGTTCCGCCGTGCCGATGCCACCCCGCCACCGAACACAAGACTGACGATCAAGGGCACCTCACCCATGCAACATGAATCCCCGCGCCCTTCTACGGTACGCCTGCTGCCCTCCGGGGCCGGCGTGCGACCGCTCGCCATGCTGCTCCTGACGCTGGCCCTGGCCCTCGGGTTGAGCGGCTGTGCCGCGCTGGACGAGCGCAGTGGCGACACCCCGGACGAGGCACGGGAATGGCCGAGCGCAACGCCATCCATGGATCGCGTCACCGCGGCGCGGGACCCGGCCGCGGACGAGCCCGCGGCGCCGCGCGACCGGGAACAGGCCGACGACGAGGACCTGGTTCAGCTATTCCCGGGTACCGGCCGGTTCTTCGACCCGGATCGTGCCCGTGAACCGGCGCGCGTGGACCCCGAAACCGGCGATCTGACCCTGAACTTCGAGCAGGCCGATCTGCGCGAGGTCGCCCACTTCATCCTCGGCGAGCAGCTCGACGAGAACTATGTGGTCGATCCGGCCGTGTCCGGCCGGGTGACGCTGCAGACCTCGCGCCCGCTGTCGCGCGATGCGCTGCTGCCCATGCTGGAGAACCTGCTGCAGATGAACGGGGCCGCGCTGGTCGAGGACGACGGCCTGTACCGGGTAGTCCCGCGCGAGGGCGCGCTGCGCAACAACCTGGTACCGCGCACCGATTCCAGCCGTCCCGGGATGAATGTGCGGATTGTCCCGCTCGAGTACATCGCGGCCTCGGAGATGGTCAAGATCCTCGAGCCGTTCATGTCGAGTGACGCGGTGGTGCGTGCGGACCCGGTGCGCAACATGCTCACGATCGCGGGGACCCGCCGCCAGCTGAACCAGTGGCTGGAAACCATCGAGATCTTCGATGTGAACTGGCTGGAGGGGATGTCGGTCGGGCTGTTCACGCTCGGGACCGCCAACGTTGGCGACATCATCGGCGAGCTCGAGGCACTGGTGGGCCCGGGCAGCGAATCTCCGGTCGCCGGCCTGTTCCGCTTCATCCCGATCGAACGCCTCAACGCGGTGCTCGCGATCACGCCCCAGCCGGAGTACCTCGAGGAGGCCCGGGTCTGGGTCGAGCGGCTGGACCGGGGGCGCGACATGCAGCGCTCACGCCTGCATGTGTATCGCCTGGAGCACGGCAAGGCCGAACACGTGGCCAGCCTGCTGTCGCAGGTGTTCGGCGGGGAGGCGCCGGCGCGATCCGCCCGGCAGGACAGCGGCCCGAGCCTTGCGCCGGGGATGGAGCCGGTCGAGCTGGACAGCGGCAACCCGGGTGGCGAGCGCGAAGGCAACCCGTCTCGCAACGCCGGGGCGGGGGATGCCTCTGCGGCCACGGTGGTCGGTGGCAACGAGGACGGCAACGGCTCGCTGGAGGGCGAAGTCCGCATCCTGGCGGACGACGCCAACAATGCCTTGCTGGTCATGGCCAGCGAGCGCGACTACAGCGTGATCCGGGAGGCCCTGCGGGAACTGGATATCGCCCCCCGGCAGGTGCTGGTCGACGCGAGCATCGTCGAGGTGACCCTGACCGACGAGCTGCGCTACGGCCTGCAGTGGTTCTTTAACAACACCATGAACTCCTACGAGGGCCGCGGCATCTTTGGCACCTCCAACTCCGCCGATCTCTCGCGTCAGTTCCCCGGCTTCAACTATTCCCTGGTGGACAGCGCCGGGGACGTGCGCGCGGTGCTGAGCGCCCTGGCCGAGGACTCGCAGGTCAACGTGCTGTCCTCGCCCTCGATCATGGTGCTGGACAACCACAGTGCCTCGATCCGGGTGGGCGACCAGGTGCCGGTGCGCACCTCCGAGACCACCAGTGCGGTCACCGACAACCCGGTGATCGTGAGCAACATCCAGTTTCGCGACACCGGCGTGAACCTGGAGGTCACCCCGCGCGTGAATTCAGGCGGGATGGTGACCATGGAGGTGCACCAGGAGGTCAACGATGTCTCGCAGACCACCAGCTCCGGGATCGACTCGCCCACCATCCAGCAGCGCATGATCCAGAGCTCCGTGGCGGTACACAGCGGCGAGACCATCGTGCTCGGCGGGCTGATTCGCGAATCCACCGACGCGAGCGAGCTGGGGGTGCCGGGGCTGCGCGACATCCCGCTGATCGGCAAGCTGTTCGGCACGACCACCCGGGGCACCCGGCGCACCGAACTGCTGGTATTGATTACCCCGCGGGTGGCCAACGACGCCGCCGAGGCGCGCGCGATCACCGAAGACTTCCGTCGCCACATGCGTGGTATCGAGGCACAGGGCACACAACTGCAGCGCCATGCGCCCCTCGAAACCGAGTGTGGCAAAAATGTGACGGGCTCATGCGAAAAAAACAACGAGAACCCTTGACCAGCCTGGAGTAATTGGCTAGCTTGAGGATGAACCCTTGGGGGCGGCGGCATAAGCGCGTGCATCAAGGGCTACTGTGGGGCCGGAGCGCTGGCCCCACGCTGGGCCACCTCGCAGGACCATCTGGCTGTCGGGGTCCCACGATTCGCAGCGTCGGGCCTGGCCCGCCTTGCGGATGGTTCCGGGTAGATGCCCTGGAATACGGGAAAAAGCGATCTCAGGGAGACTTTGCCATCTCGAATTTCATGGTAGTATCCGTTTCGGGAGGTGCGTTCGGCGCCCGAACCCCTATCCAAGTTGTAAACCACATGTGGAAACACAAAAAGGAGTTCCGATGATGAACAAGAAGCTGCTACCTCTGGCAGTCCTCACGGCGGTTGCTACCGGGGGTCTGAGCACTGCCCAGGCGGTGTACGTGAACAACAACGGTACCGGTCAGGTCCTGATCTACCCGTACTACTCTGTTGAGGGCGAGAACGACACCTATATCAACATTGTCAACACCACCGATCAGGCCAAGGCGGTCAAGGTCCGTTTCCTGGAAGGCATGAACAGCCAGGAAGTGCTCGACTTTAACCTCTATCTGTCGCCGCGGGACCATTGGTCCGCCATGGTGACCGAGTCCGCTTCCGGTGGTGCGCGTCTCGTGACCGCTGACGAGTCCTGCACGGTGCCGGACATCGTCGGCCGTCAGGGCAGCACGGTCAATTTCCGTGAGTTCCAGTACAGTGATGTGGACGAGGTCCATAACGGTATTGAGCGTACTCGCGAGGGCTACGTCGAAATCATCGAGATGGGTGTGGTAACTGGCGATCACGAAGAGTGGGCGACTCACGACTCGTCGGGTGTCCCCGATAACTGTGGTGCGCTGATTGATTCCTGGAGCACGGGTGGAACCTGGAGCAATAATCGCGATATGGATATCGCCCCCGCCAGTGGTGGCCTGTCCGGCTACGGTGTGCTGATTAACCCGGCTGACGGCGTTTCCGCAGCATATGATGCCACCGCGTTCGGGAATTTCTGGTCAGCGGGTGACTGGGACCATCGTCGCCCGGGTAGTGTCCTGCCTTCGCTTCGATCAGGTCAGGCCACTGCTCAGGTCATCGACGGTAACCAGCTTTATGACGTCACGTTTACTGACTCGGTTGACGCGATTTCGGCCACCATCATGCAGAGCATGATCATGAACGACTTCGTCCTCGCGCCGGAGATCAACGCTGGGACCGACTGGGTCGTTAACTTCCCGACCAAGCGCTTCTATGTGTTTCCGGAGCCCCAATTCGCCGCCGACCGGCCGCTCCGGCCGTTTACGACCGAATGGGATCCGGAAAAGGCCGAGGCCTGCGAGCCGATCGGCATGGACTACTGGGATCGTGAAGAGCGCGAAGAGTTCGTGCGTGATGTGGACTTCTCGCCGACCCCGACGACTGACCCGATCTCGCTCTGCAAGGAAGTGAATGTCGTTACGTTCAACGAGGCGAACGTGCTTTACGCGTCCGACCGTATCGGTCACAACCTGGACGTCGCGTTCGATAACGGCTGGATGCAGATCGACTTTACGAGGGAGACGGGCCGTTGGATGACAGGCTCCAACAACGTCGACGAAACCCCCCTGACGTTCTATGGTCTGCCGACGATCGGCTTTGGTGTGCAGCGCTACACCAACGGTGATCTTGATGGTCTTCTGGCCAACTACATGGGTCTGGTCAATCACAAGGCTGTCCGGGACATTCGGTCGGGCGTAGCTGCTGACTAAGTCTTATGCTTTGGTGTAGGTCTTTCAGTGGCTGCCGTTCTTCCGGCCGGCTGGAATGAAGGCCTATACCAGGCATCAGAGCAGCAAGGGGTTTTTCTGACCCTGTGAGGGGAGGCTTCGGCTTCCCCTTTTTTTAGGGCTT
>SKNJ01000133.1 GCA_007120575.1 Thioalkalivibrio sp. | reverse complement strand
GCCATGGCGCTGCTGGGCTCGGGCGTGGTCGAGCTGGTGATCGTGATCGCGCTGACGCAATGGGCGGTCTATGCCCGCGTCGTGCGCTCCGAGGTGCTCAAGGTCAAGCAGCTGGAATTCGTGCAGGGCGCGCGGGCGCTCGGGGCGAGCAAATGGCGCATCATCTTCCGCCATGTGTTCCCCAACACCGTCGCCTCGATGCTGGTCGTGGCGAGCTTCTCGCTGGCCATCGCCATCTATTACGAGGCCGCGCTGAGCTTCTTCGGGCTCGGCGTGCCGCCGGCGATCCCGACCTGGGGCAACATGCTGGCCGATGCGCGCGACATCATCTTCCGTGATTTCTATGCGCCGCTCTGGCCCGGCATCGCCATCACCGTGACGGTGCTTGCCTTCAACCTGATCGGCGACTGGGTGCGCGACTTCTTCGATGTGCGCATCTGAACCGAAAACTCGGGGCGGCGCCTCTGCGCCGCAATGTCCGACAAGCCCGCGACAAGAACGGGCAGGGTCAACCCATCAACCCAGAGGAGGAGAAAAGTGAGACACTACGCAATATCAGCACTTGTGGCCACGGGCCTCGGGCTGGGCGGTATCGTATCCGCTCAGGCCGAGACCACGGTCACCTATATCGTGAACGAGCGCGCCGATCTGATCGGCGATCCGCCGCGCAACGTGGTCTTTGCCGAGCAATATATCACGAAGGCAATGTTCGAGCCGTTGGTATTCGATTTCGACGGCCGGACCGGCGAAAGCGGGATCGTCCCGGCACTGGCGACCGAATGGGAGATCATCGACGACAATACCTGGCACTTCTATCTGCGCGAGGGCGTGAATTTTCACAATGGCGAGCCCTTCAATGCCGAGGCGGTGAAATTCTCGATCGAGCGCCACCTCGACCCGGATTTCCCCAGCACCGACAAGTTCCGCGATGTGCCGATCTCCGAAGTCAACGTGATCGACGAGTACACGGTTGAGTTCGTCACCGAAACGCCGGTGCCGATCCTGCCGGAGCGCCTGTCGCGCAATGGTGCCTTCATCCTGGCACCGGGTCACTACCAAGATCTGCCACTCGACGAGGCCGCGGTGAGCCCGGTCGGAACCGGACCCTACAAGCTGGAGGAATTCCGCCGCGACGACCGGGTAATCATGACCCGCAACGAGGACTGGTGGGGCTGGGACGAACACAGCAACATCGATCGCCTCGTGATCCGGATGATCCCGGAACTGTCGACCGCGTTCTCCGAGGTGATGTCGGGCAACGCCGATATCGTGCGGATCACGCCCGATTTGGCCGACGCCGTCGAGGCCAACCCCGATGTCGAGCTTGTCGTCGCACCGACGCTGGTGCGGGCGGTGACGATCTTCAACCTCGACATGTACCCGGAGTTGCAGGATCCGCGCGTGCGCGTCGCGCTCAACAAGGCGGTCGACCGGGATGCGATGATCGACGCGTTTGCGTTCGGACAGCGTGAGTTGAAAAGCACCACGCTGATCAACCCGCCGAACGAACACCCCGACCTGGAACCCTACCCCTATGATCCCGAGCGCGCCCGCGAGTTGCTGGCCGAGGCGGGGTATCCCGACGGGTTCACGATCGACACCATCGACGTGATGATCCCCGACAGCTTCGAATACTCCGAGGCGGTCGCACAGTACTGGGGTCAAATCGGCGTCGAGGTCGGCGAGGTCCGTCAGCTCGAGGCATCGGTGATGCGCGAACGCTGGGCGGCGCGGACGCTTTCGGTGGCATCCTTCGCGTGGTCTGCGGCCGAAAACACGCCGGAAACGGACGCCTGGGCGGTGCATGATGACCGCCAGACCAACTCCACCCACTGGGTGCGCGACGACTTCCTCGAAGCCTATCGCGAGATCACCCAGACCGTGGACCCGGCGCGCCGCGACGAACTGAACCGCAAGATGCAGGAAATCCTCTACGAGGATCCGCCCTGGGTCTACCTCTACCTGATGCCCGCGGCCTATGCCGTGAGCGACCGGATTCGCGGTTACAGCCCGCATCCTTCGCTGCTGGTTGAAGACTGGGGCTCGATCTACGTCGCAGAGTGATCCGCCGCTGCTGACTGCTTCGGGGCGGGCGCCCGCGCGCCCGTCCCGCCACGAGAACACGCTTTGGAGACGCCGAGATGAAGTTCATACTGCAGCGCGCCGGACAGGGCCTGATCGTGATCTTCGCCGCGCTCACGCTGGCATTCATCCTCATGTTCGTGATCGGCGATCCGGTCACGATGATCACCGGCGCGGAGGCATCGCGCGAGCAGGCCGAACGTCTGCGCGAGCAGCTCGGTTTCAACCGCCCCCTGATCGTTCAGTATTTCGATTTCATGTTTGGCGCCGTGCAGGGGGATTTCGGCGTCTCCTATCGCCACCAGCAGCCGGTGCTGCCGCTTCTGTGGGAACGGCTCGGCCGCTCGGCCGAGATCGCGCTTCCGGCATTGTTTCTGGCCATCCTGGTTTCGGTGCCCGCCGGCGTCGTCAGCGCGCTGCGGCGCAACACCACCATTGATTACAGCGCACGCGTCACGGCGCTGATCGGGCAGGCCGCGCCCAACTTCTGGGTCGGCATCATGCTGATCGTGCTGTTCTCGAACATCCTGGGCTGGCTGCCCGCCTCGGGGCGCGAGATCGACGGGGGGGTCGGCAAGCAGCTGAGCCACATGATACTGCCCGTCGTTACGCTGGCGCTGATGCCGATGGCGTATCTGACCCGGATGATGCGCTCGACCATGCTCGAGGTCATCAACGAGGACTATATCCGCACCGCGCGGGCCAAGGGCGCCCCGGTGCCGCGCGTGGTCTATATCCATGCGCTTCGCAACGCGCTTATCCCCTATGTCACCATCACCGCGCTGCAGATCGGCAACCTGATCGCCGGCTCCATGGTGGTCGAGAGCGTCTTTGCCTGGCCGGGCATGGGCCGCCTGCTGATGGACTCGATCCGCCAGCTCGACATCCCCGTGGTCGCCGCCGGTCTGAGCCTGGTCGCGGCGCTTTTCGTGATCCTGAATCTGATCGCCGACATCTGCTACGCGCTGCTCGATCCGCGCGTCGGCAGAAACTGATCCCCAAGGAAGGAGCGAGACATGCGTTATGCGCACACGATGATCCGCGTGAAGGACATGGACGAGTCCATCGCCTTCTACCGCGACAAGCTGGGCCTTGAGCTGATCGAGCATTTCGAACTACCGGGTGCCGATGCCACGCTCGCTTTTCTTAAGGACCCGAAAAGCGGCTTCGAGATCGAACTGACCTATAACCACGATGGTCGCGATTACGATCTCGGCGATGCCTTCGGACATCTGGCGTTCTTCGTCGACAGCGTCGACGGCAAGTACGAGGAACTCGCCGCCAAGGGTGTGCCGTTCTCGCTCAAGCCCAAGACGATGAAGAACGGCACCCGCATCGCGTTCGCCGACGATCCGACGGGCTACAAGATCGAATTCATCGAAAACCCCGAACGCGCGGCGTGACACCGCAGGTGATTGACAAGGAGTAACAGGATATGAGCGAACGTGTTGCCATGATCGGGTCCGGCATCATCGGCCGGGCCTTTGCGATCTGCTTCTCGCGCGGCGGCTACGAGGTCACGCTGTACGACCCGGTCGATGGTGTCGCCAGGGATGCCCTGCCGCGGATCAAGGAAACCGTTGAGGACCTGGAAAACGAGGGGCTTCTCAACGGGCGCAGCGCGGCTGACGTGACGGGCCGCATCCAGGCCGTGGGCACGATGGAAGAGGCCGTGGAGGGCGCCATTCATGTGCAGGAAAACGCGCCCGAACGGCTCGACGTCAAGCTCGATCTCTTCGGCAAGCTCGACAAGCTGTGCAGGCCCGACGTGGTGCTGGCCTCTTCCTCCTCCTCGATCGTCGCCTCGAAATTCACCGAGGATCTCGAGGGGCGGCACCGCTGCATGATCGTGCATCCCACCAATCCGCCCTATGTCGTGCCGATCCTCGAGCTTGTCCCGGCGCCCTGGACCGACAAGGCCGTGGTGCAGAAAACCCGCGAGCGGCTCGAGGCGATGGGGCAGGCGCCGATCACGCTCAACAAGGAGATCACGGGCTTCATCATGAACCGGCTGCAATCGCCGATCCTGCATGAGGCCTTCCGCCTGGTCGCCCAGGGTGTGGCCACGCCCGAGGATGTCGATCGCGCCATGTCCGAGGGCATCAGCCAGCGCTGGTCCTTCATCGGTCCGCTTGAGGTGGGTGACCTGAACGCGCCCAACGGCATCCGCGAATACGCCGAGCGCTATGAGCCGATGAACCGCGGCATTGCCGCCGAACAGCGCGATCTCGTGCCATGGGCCGGCCCGCTGATCGACTATATCGAAGAACGCTTCCGCGCGCGCCTGCCGCTCGACCAGCTCAAGGATCGCCAGCGCTGGCGCGACCGGAGGCTCATGGCGCTGGCCGTACACAAGCAATGGGCCAACGAAAACATCAAGTGACCCAGTGCAGATGACCTCACCGGAGGCGGGTTCCGCCTCCGGCCACGCCGGGAAAAGGGATGCATCCGATGCGTTACCGCAGATTCGCGAATACCGACCTGCAGATATCCGAGATCACCTTCGGCGCGCTGCGCTTCGTCGATGGCGCTCAGGCCAGGAACGACGAGGATCTGGGGCGCCGGGCGCTGCTGGAGGCGCTGGATGCGGG
>SKNJ01000302.1 GCA_007120575.1 Thioalkalivibrio sp. | reverse complement strand
TACTACGACGTGGCCCTGAAGGAGGCACGCCTGGCGCGGGTGACGGACCATGCCGGTTTCGCCGAGGAACGCGTCGATATCGCCGATCGTCCGACCCTCGAGCGGGTATTCCGCGAATATCGCCCGCAGCGTGTGGTGAACCTGGCAGCCCAGGTCGGGGTGCGTTATTCGCTGGAGAATCCGGCGGCCTACGTCGACAGCAATCTGGTCGGTTTCGGCAATGTGCTGGAGGGCTGCCGTCAGTACGGGGTCGAGCACCTGGTGTATGCCAGTTCCAGTTCGGTGTACGGGGCGAATACCCGCATGCCGTTCTCGGTGCATGACAACGTGGATCATCCGATCAGCCTGTATGCGGCCAGCAAGAAGGCCAACGAGCTGATGGCCCACACCTATAGCCACCTCTACGCGCTGCCGACCACCGGCCTGCGGTTCTTTACCGTGTATGGGCCCTGGAGCCGCCCGGACATGGCCCTGTTCCGGTTCGCCGACCGGATCGTGGCCGGCGAACCGATCGACGTGTTCAATCACGGTCGCCACCGCCGCGACTTCACTTATATCGACGACATTGTCGAGGGCGTGCTGCGCACCCTGGACCGCGTTGCCACCCCCGACCCCGACTGGTCCGGCGCACGGCGGGATCCGGGCTGCAGCGTGGCCCCGTGGCGGATCTACAATATCGGCAACCAGCAGGCGGTCGAGTTGTTGCGCTATATCGAGGTGCTGGAGTCCTGCCTGGGACGCACCGCGCACAAGAACCTGTTGCCGCTGCAACCGGGGGATGTGCCGGATACCTGGGCCGACATCACTGATCTGACGCGCGACACCGGCTACACGCCGTCGACGCCGGTGGAGACCGGGGTCGCGCGATTCGTGGAGTGGTACCGTGAGTATTACGGGGTCGATTGAGCAAAAGCCCCGCCACTATACCCGTCCCGAGGGGCTGGCACGCCTTGTGTCACAGAACGGGGCTGTAAACACGTTTGACAGGGATGCATACTGCGGGGCTATGGAATCGCGCCTGGTGGATATGCAGAGTCAGTCGGAGGAGACGCGGGCCGAGGTGAGCCTGCGGCCCCGGCGCCTGACGGACTACACCGGGCAGCCGCGGGTGGTCGAGCAGCTCGGCCTGTTCATTGATGCCGCGCGTGGCCGTGGCGAGGCACTCGATCATACCCTGGTGGCCGGCCCGCCGGGGCTGGGCAAGACCACCCTGGCGCATATCGTGGCCAACGAGCTCGGGGTGGGGTTGCGCCAGACCTCCGGGCCGGTGCTGGAGCGCGCCGGCGACCTGGCCGCGATCCTGACCGCGCTGGAACCGCGCGACGTCCTGTTTGTCGACGAGATTCACCGTCTGCCGACGGTGGTGGAGGAGATCCTGTATCCGGCGCTGGAGGATGGTCAGCTCGACATCGTGATTGGCGAGGGACCAGCGGCGCGCTCGATCAAGGTGGACCTGCCACCGTTCACGCTGGTGGGCGCGACCACACGCGCCGGACTGCTGTCGGCGCCGTTGCGTGACCGGTTCGGGATCGTGCAGCGTCTGGAACATTACTCGGTCGCGGATCTGACACATATCGTGACCCGGGCCGCCGGCCTGCTTCAGGTTGGCATCGAGCCCGAGGGCGCGGCGGAGATCGCGCGCCGCGGACGCGGTACGCCGCGGCTGGCTAATCGCCTGTTGCGGCGGGTGCGGGACTTCGCGGAGGTCCGCGCTCAGGGTGTAATCACCCCGGAGGTCGCGGCGCAGGCGCTGGATCTGCTGGCGATCGACGCCTCCGGCCTGGATGCCCAGGATCGGCGCCTGCTCGAGGTGCTGGTGGAGAAGTTCGATGGGGGGCCGGTGGGCGTGGAGAGCCTGGCGACCGCCCTGAACGAGGATCGCGGGACGCTCGAGGACGTGGTGGAACCGTTCCTGATCCAGCAGGGCTATCTGCAGCGCACCCCGCGCGGGCGCCTGGCGACCCGGCGCAGCCTGGCTATGTTCGGCCCCGGCGGGTTGGGCGACGCGGACCTGCTGACCCCGGTCCCGGGCGGCGGGGGCGGCGCATGAGCGAAACCGCCGCGACCGTTTCGGGTGCGCGGTTCGCCTGGCCGGTGCGGGTGTACTACGAGGACACCGATGCCGGGGGCGTGGTGTATCACGCGAACTACGTGAAATTCATGGAACGCGCCCGGACGGAGTGGCTGCGCGCGCTGGGTTTCGAGCAGGACCGGCTGCGCGAGGAATACGGGATCGTGTTCGCGGTGCGCCGTTTCAGCCTGGAGTTGCGGCGGGCCGCGCGTTTCAATGACGTGCTGGAGGTGACCTGTGCGCCGGAGCCGCCGCGGCGGGTCAGCCTGGAATTCGACCAGGCGGTGTGGCGTCAGCAGGAAGTGCTGGCGACCGGGCGGGTCGGCGTGGCCTGTGTCGATATCCACCGGTTCGTGCCCGCCGCGCTGCCGGAGCCGGTACGACAGGCGGTGCGGGCCGCCGCGGACATGAACGCAACGGGGTAACGGGAGATGGGCAAGTGACAGTCGACTTTTCGATGTACCAGCTGATCATGGACGCGAGCCTGATCGTGCAGCTGGTCATGCTGATCCTGGTGATCGCCTCGGTACTCTCCTGGGTCGCGATCGTGGTCAAGGCGCGGTCGCTGAAGGCGGCGCAGCGCGCTGGTGACGATTTCGAGGAGCGATTCTGGTCGGGGGCCGATCTGTCGCATCTGTATGAGGGGGTTCGGCGCAAGTCCGAGATGTCGGGAATGGAGCACGTGTTCTCGTCCGGCTTCAAGGAATTCCTGCGCGCGCGCCAGCACGGCATGGCGCCCGGCGAGCCGGCGTACCGCGCGATGCGGGTCGCGATTGCGCGCGAGACCGACGAGATGGAGCGTTACCTCCAGTTCCTCGCCACGGTCGGGTCCACCAGCCCTTATATCGGCCTGTTCGGGACGGTCTGGGGCATCATGCATGCATTTCTCGGACTGTCCGGGGTGCAGCAGGCCACCCTGGCAATGGTGGCACCCGGGATCGCCGAGGCCCTGATTGCGACCGCGCTGGGCCTGTTCGCGGCAATCCCGGCGGTGATCGCCTACAACCGCTTTGCCGGCGACGTAGACCGGATCGCAACCCGCATGGAGAACTTCAGCGACGAATTCGTCGCGCTGCTGAACCGCCAGAGCCAGCCCCGGTCGAGCGAATCGGTGGCCGAGGCCACGGTCTGAGTCATGGCCGAGTCGCGTCGCAACAGTCGCCGCCTGCGGCGGCCGATGTCCCAGATCAACGTCGTGCCGTTCATCGACGTGATGCTGGTACTGCTGATCATCTTCATGATCACGGCGCCGATGCTCCAGCAAGGCGTAGAGGTGGACCTGCCGGAGGCCGAGGCGGAGGCGCTGGAGGAGGAACAGCAGGCGGCCGAGCCGCTGGTGGTCACGGTGGATGCGGGTGGAGCCATGAGCCTGAACCAGGGACCGTACGTGAACGAACCGCTGGCGCCGCAGGAACTCACCGAGATCGTGCGCGAGTTCCTGGCGGCGCAGCCCGGGACGCAGACCTATGTGCGCGGGGATCGCCATGTCGACTACGGGCGGGTGATTGACGCGATGATCGCGTTGCAGCGGGCGGGTGGCGGCCGGGTCGGGCTGATCACGGAGCCGCCGCGCGACCCCGCCGACTGATCGATCCTCGTGTTCGAGCTGCTTCGCCGCCATCCGGTCACCCTGATCCTCGTGCTTGTGCTGCACGGGGTGCTGTTCGTGGCGTTGCTGATCAACGTGAGTCTGGTGCCCTCGTCGTCCACCCAGGCGGCGGTGGAGATCGCGGTGCGCGACGACGTGGAGGTGATCGACGCAGTCGCGGTGGATGCCGAGACCTTCGATCGGATCGAGCACGAACGCGAGGTGGTGGAACAGGAGCGGATTGCCGAGGCCCTGCGCCAGGAAGAGGAACAGCGGCGCGCCGAGGAGCGGGCGCGGCAGGAGGAAGAGCGCCGGCGGCTTGCGGAGCAGCAGCGCCGGGAGGCCGAGGAAAGGGCCCGCCAGGAGGCGATCGAGGCCGCCGAGCGTGCCCGGCGCGAGGCCGAGGCCGAGGCGGCCCGCATCGCCGAGGAACGTGCCCGTGCCGAGGCCGAACGCGAGGCGGCGGAACAGGCTCGCCGCGAGGCCGAGCGTCTGGAGCGGGAACGGCGTGAACGCGAGGAGGCCGAGCGTCAGGCGCGCGAGGAGGCGGAACGCCGCGCCCGCGAGGAACGCGAGCGCCGCGAGCGCGAGGAGGCCGAACGGCGCGCCGAGCAGGAGCGCGAACTGGAGGCGCAGCGCATGCGCGAGCAGATGGAGGCGGAGCGCCAGCGCATGGCCGAGGCCGCGGCCCGCCGCGAGGCCGCCCGGCAGCAAGCTGAGCTGGAAAGCGCGATCGACCAATGGCGGTCGCAGGTGCAATCGGTGGTGCAACGGCGCTGGCGTCAACCCGCCGAGATGGATTCTTCGGACCGTGCCATCGTTCTCGTGCGTGTGAACGAGACGGGGCGTATCATTCACTACGATATCGAGAGCTGTGCCGGCGGCAGCCGTTTCTGCGAATCCGTGCAACAGACCATGGAGCGTCTGTCCTCGCTGCCCCAGCCGCCGGACGCCGACGCCGTGCGCGGCGGTATCCGTATTCGGTTCGAACCGGATTGAGCGCTCTATCACTTATCGCGACGCGGGATTGAAGATGCAACGACTGATGTTCCGGATGCTGCTGGGCCTGACCCTGTTGTGGTCCGCACACGCCCAGGCCGTCCTGGAGGTCACCGTCACCGAAGGCGTGGTTGGCGCGATTCCGGTGGCGGTGGCACCGTTTGCGTGGGAGGGCGAGGGCGCTCCGCCCGAGCGGGTCGACGCGATCCTGACCGCGAACCTGAATCGCAGCGGACTGTTCAACGCCGGGCAGGACGGTTTGCCGCGCGCCCCTTCGAGCCCCGCCGACTTTATCGCCGAGCCGTGGATGCAGGCGGGCATGGAATACCTGGTCATCGGCTCCAAGCGTCTGCGCGACGACGACGCGGTGGTGGTCGAGTTCCATTTGTTCGACATCCTGGCGGAGGAGCGCCTGGGCGGCTGGCGCATCCCGGTGCCGGAGGACATGCTGCGGCGCGGCGCGCATCGCGTCTCCGACATCATCTACGAGGCGATTACCGGCGATCCCGGCGCATTCAGCGCGCGCATCGCGTTCGTCGCCGTCGAGCGCCACGGGGATGCCCGGCGTTTCAGCCTGGAGGTCGCGGATTCCGACGGCGCCAATCCGCGCACCCTGTTCCGTTCGGATCAGCCGGTGATGTCGCCGGAATGGTCCCCGGATGGCCGCGAACTGGCGTACGTCTCGTTCGAGAACCGCCGCTCGGAGGTCTTCCGGCAGAATGTCGAAACCGGCGAGCGTGTACGCGTGGCCAGCTTTGGTGGCATCAACAGTGCCCCGGCCTGGTCTCCGGATGGTCGGCAATTGGCCCTGAGCCTGTCGCATGACGGGGCCCCGAATATCTATCTGATGGATCTTGAGACTGGTGATCTGCGCCAGATCACGCGAACGCGGGCGATCGAGACCGAACCGGCCTGGTCCCCGGATGGCGAGACGCTCTACTTCACCTCCGATCGCGCCGGAGCACCGCAGATTTACTCGCTCCCGGTGCAGGGTGGCGGCAGTCCCCGGCGTCTGACCTTCGAGAGCGCCTATGCAGCAGCCGCGACCGTGGCCCCGGATGGCCGCTCGCTGGTGTACGTGCATGGTGGCGATGGCGGGTTCCAGCTCGTGCGTCTGGATCTGGACGACCGGCGGACCACGCGGCTGACCGAGGGTCGCGATGCGGAGTCCCCCAGTTTTGCGCCAAACGGCAGCATGATCCTGTATGCGATGATGGATGGCTCGCGCGGCGTGCTGGGCTCGGTCAGCCGCGACGGGCGGGTACATCAGCGCCTGACCGCGCGGGACGGCGAGGTGCGCGAGCCGGCCTGGTCGCCGCTTGACCGGTCACCAGCCCAGTGATCCTGCCGACCATCGGAGGGTGTCACGCGCGTGTCGCGGGAAGAATTTTCGAAGAGTATTCAATCCATCGTCATCAGAGGGAAATGAAGTGATGAACAATCTTTTTCGCTGGGCTTTTGTAGTTGTGGTGGTTGGCGCACTGTCGGCCTGCGCCACGCCGACCCGGGACGCCGAGGATGCCGAACGCGCCGCCGAGCGCGAAGCGGCCGCGGCCGAGGCACAGGCGCGCGCCGAGCGCGAGGCGGCCGAGGCGCGGGGCCTGGGGCGTGACCGCCGCTTCGACGCCGCCGCGCTGGATGACCCCGAAAGCCCGCTGGCCGAGCGCCTGGTGTATTTCGATTTCGACCGCGACGAGATCAAGCCCGAGTTCATGCCGATGCTTGAGGCGCATGCGGCCTATCTTGCGCAGAATGGTGGGGCGCGCCTGCGTCTGGAAGGTCATACCGACGAACGTGGTACCCGCGAGTACAATCTGGCTCTGGGCGAGCGTCGGGCGCAAGCGGTGCGGCGCGTGCTGAACCTGAACGGTGCCTCGGATGAACAGATCGAGGTGATCAGTTATGGTGAAGAAATGCCGGTCGCCTTCGAACAGAACGAGGAGGCCTGGGCCAAGAATCGCCGGGTCGAGCTGGTATACGAATCCCGGCGCTGACAGCAGGAGTCGCGATGCGACGCAGACAGCAGGCAGGTACGCCGGACGCCCCCTCGGGGGCGTCCGCTTTTGGTGGCAAGGTCGTGGCCCTGGCGCTGCTGGGGGGGACGCTCGCGGCGCTGCCGCTGACTCTCCCGGCCCAGGATGGGGCACTTGCGACTCAGCACCAGGTGCAGCAGATCGAGCGCCGCCTTGATCGTGTCGAGCGCGCGCTGGACGCCAGTGCGCTGACCGAGCTGTTGCAGGAGGTCGACTCGCTACGCCGCGATATGCGTGCGCTGCGCGGTGACGTGGAGACCTTGCAGCACGAACTGGGGCGTGACCTGGATCGGCTGAACGCTCGCCAGCGTGACCAGTTCCGCAATCTCGACGAGCGACTCGCGCGCATGGAGGCGGGCGACGCGGCGGCGCTGTCACGTCCACCGGCGGAGGTGGTCGATTTCGATCTTCCGGAAGCGGACGAACAGGCCGCCTACCAGGAGGCATTCGATCGCCTGATGGACGGCGATTACGGCCAGGCCATGACTCGGCTGGAGCGTTTCATCGAGAACCACCCGGATAGCGACTATGCCGCCAATGCCTGGTACTGGCTGGGCGAGGCAAAATACGCCACCGGCGATTTCGAGGCCGCACTGGAGGATTTCGAACGCCTGCGCGAGCAGTTTCCGGACAGCGACAAGAGTGGCGACGCATTGCTGAAGATCGGCTATTCGCATTACGAGCTGGGCGACTTCGAGGCTGCGCGGGCGGCCCTGGAGGCGGTGCGCGCGGATTTCGGCGGGACCACCCTGGACCGCCTGGCGCGGGAGCGTCTGCGACGCATCGACGCGCAGTAATGGCCACGGCCCGCACCATCCCGGCAGCACCGGGGCCCGAGGAGCAGGCAGCCACCCGCCTGCGCATTTCCGAGATGTTCGTGTCCCTGCAGGGCGAGGCTGCCCAGGTGGGGTGGCCGACGGCATTCGTGCGCCTGACCGGTTGCCCGCTGCGCTGCCGCTGGTGCGACACCGCCTATGCCTTCGACGGCGGCGAGTCCACGACCGTCGGGGATTGCCTGACCTGGCTCCGGGGCAGCGGGGTTCGGCACGTCTGTGTTACCGGAGGCGAGCCCCTGGCCCAGCCGGGCTGCTCGGTCTTGTTGCGCGCGCTTTGCGACGCCGGACTGTGTGTCTCGCTGGAGACGGGCGGGGCGATGGATCTGGTGGGCGTGGATCCACGTGTCAGTATCGTGATGGACTGGAAGGCACCGGGCTCCGGAGAGGCCGGGCGCAATCGCGGGGCCAATCTCGCCTGTCTTGGGCCCGGCGATCAATTGAAGTTCGTGCTGGCGGACCGGGCCGATTTCGACTGGGCACGCGATACCCTGGCGGGCATGAATCTGGAACCGGAGGTCGAGGTGCTGTTCTCGCCGGTATTCGGTGAACTGGAGCCGCGCCAGCTGGCCGACTGGATCGTCGCCGAGCGTCTGCCGGTACGGTTTCAGCTCCAGTTGCACAAGCTGCTGTGGGGCGACCAGCCGGGACGCTGATCATGAGTGACGCGCGCGATAAGGCCGTGGTGCTGTTGTCCGGGGGGCTGGATTCGGCTACCTGTCTGGCCATGGCGCAGGCGGACGGCCTGGAATGCCACG
Organism: Thioalkalivibrio sp.; assembly: GCA_007120575.1. Lineage (GTDB taxonomy): Bacteria > Pseudomonadota > Gammaproteobacteria > Ectothiorhodospirales > Ectothiorhodospiraceae > Thioalkalivibrio. The sequence goes on along the minus strand of SKNJ01000302.1, from coordinate 7,455 downwards.
CCCTGTCGGTGGACTACGGGCAGCGCCATCGCACCGAACTGGAGGCCGCGCGGCGCGTCGCCCGGGCTCGCGGTGTGAACGACCATCGCGTGGTCCGCGTGGACCTGACCGCGATCGGCGGCTCGGCCCTGACCGAACCGGCAATCGCCGTACCGACCGAGTTGAGCGAGGGGATTCCGGTCACCTATGTCCCCGCGCGCAACACCGTCTTTCTCTCCCTGGCGCTGGGTCTGGCCGAAACGCTGGATGCGCGGTTGCTGTACGTGGGGGCGAACGCGGTCGATTACTCCGGCTATCCGGACTGCCGTCCGGCCTTCGTGCAGGCCTTTCAGGAGTTGGCGCGAGTTGCGACCCGTACGGGCGTGGAGGGCACGCCGTGGGAGGTTCGCGCGCCGCTGATGCACCTGACCAAGGCCGACATCATCTGCGCGGGTATGCGCCTGGGCGTGGATTATGCGCAGACCGTGAGTTGCTACCAGGCCGACGACCAGGGCCGCGCCTGCGGGCAATGCGACAGTTGCCGCATTCGCCGGGAGGGCTTTCGCGTGGCCGGAGTCGCGGACCCGACCCATTACCGTCAGGGCGGCGCTGATTAAAGCGCGGGGCCGAGACCGCCAGCAGGGCCGGAATGAAAGCGGACTCGAACTCGTCTAGCGTCCGATGTATGCTGCGCACCCCCCCGAGGGTGGCCACCCGCGCGACAACCCCCGGGTGTACCGCAAGACTTTGAGCGAGAGGATACGTGATGGAATTCTCCAGTTTTTCTGCTGCCGCGATGGCGTTCCTGGGCGGGGCGTTCGTCCTGGCCTTCATCATGGGGGCCGTGGCCAACAAGACCAACTTCTGCACCATGGGCGCCGTGTCCGACTGGGTGAACATGGGCGATACCGGACGCATGCGCTCCTGGTTGCTGGCGATTGCCGTGGCGATGCTGGGCGTGGCGATCCTCGAGTTCTTCGGCGTACTGAGTGCCGACGGGTCCTTCCCCAACTATCGTATGAGCGAGTTCCAGTGGGTCGAGCACGCGCTGGGCGGCTTCCTGTTCGGGATCGGCATGACCTATGCCTCGGGCTGCGGTAACAAGACCCTGGTGCGCATCGGCGGTGGCAACATCAAATCGCTGATGGTGCTGATCGTGATTGCGATCATCGCCTACTTCATGGTGCGTCCGCTGCCGGGTACCTCCGACACCCTGTACTCCCTGCTGTTTATGGACTGGACCACCGTGCTGGCGATCCCCACCCCGGCGGGCCAGGACCTGGGTACGCTGGTCGCCGGTGAAGAGAACGGTCTGACCGCGCGCCTGGTCCTGGGTCTGGTGATCGGCGTGTTGCTGCTGGCCCTGATCTTCAAGGCCGCCGATTTCCGCCGCAGCTTCGACAACATCCTGGGCGGCCTGGTGATCGGTCTGATGGTGCTGGGCGCCTGGTGGCTGACCAGCAACATCCAGATCGACGACGGCATGGACACCTATACCCCGCAGGCCTATGTGGCCGACTGGGACTTCGTGGCGGATGCCGACGCGGGTGAACGCCCGGCCGAGGGTGCCCCTTGGGCCAACCAGTCGTTTACCTTCATCAACCCGATGGGGCAGAGCCTGCGCTATGTCTCGACCGGCTTCGATAACACCGTGCTCTACTTCGGTGTGATGGCGCTGGCAGGCGTGATCCTGGGTTCGCTCTTCTGGGCCCTGGTGACGCGAGCGTTCCGCTTCGAATGGTTCGCCTCGGTACGCGACTTCGTGAACCATTTTGTCGGCGCGATCCTGATGGGGTTCGGCGGCGTGCTGGCGATGGGCTGCACCATCGGTCAGGGCATCACCGGCATCTCCACCCTGGCTCTGGGCGGGTTCCTCACGTTCATCATGATCGTCTTCGGGGCGGCGCTGACGATGAAGATTCAGTACTACAAAATGGTCTACGAAGAGGAGGCCAGCTTCGGCAAGGCGCTGGTGACCTCGCTGGTGGACATGAAGTTGCTGCCGGCTGGGATGCGCAAGCTGGAAGCTATCTGATAGCTTGGTGGCGGGGACGCACCTTGCGTTTTCCCCGCCGCGCCGTAAACTACGCCGCACTGACGGCCCGGTGATCCCGGGCCTTCCGCTTTGCAACGTGGCCGGGTTGACCTTCGCGGTCGCGCCGGGCCGCAGCGAAACGGGTCGTTAGCTCAGTTGGTAGAGCAGTTGGCTTTTAACCAATTGGTCGTAGGTTCGAGCCCTACACGACCCACCATTTCCTCCGGTCCCCGCGCCGGCACAAGGGCCCGTTCATGCGGGCTCTTTGTGTTTGTGGGCGGGGAACACGCTAGAATGCGCGGTCAATGCGCGAACGTAACGAGAGTTTTCTGCAAGATCGCGAAAGTGGCGGAACTGGTAGACGCGCTGGGTTTAGGTCCCAGTGGGGTAAAACCCGTGAGAGTTCGAGTCTCTCCTTTCGCACCAACGTCCAATCAACCATCGGTACGACATGAAGGTTTCCGCTGCGATCGGCAGGGATGACCGATACCCGAACCATTACGAGGCCCTCCATGCAAGTTTCTGTTGAAGCCACCGGCAACCTGGAACGCAAGCTGACCATCCAGGTGCCCCCCGAACGGGTCAACGACGAAGTCGACAACCGTCTGAAATCTCTGGCCAAGCGGGTGCGTCTGGACGGCTTCCGCCCGGGCAAGGTGCCACTGAAGGTCGTGCGCCAGCGTTACGGCTCCGGCGTGTATCAGGAGGTGCTCGGTGAAGTGCTGCAGCAGAGCTATCGCGAAGCCGTGCAGCAGGAGGGTCTGGAACCGGCCGGCAACCCGAGCATCGAGCCGAAGAACGTCGAGGAAGGCCAGCCGATCGAGTTCGTGGCAAGCTTTCAGGTGTTCCCCGAGGTCGAGGTGGCGGACTTCACCGGGGTCGAGATCGAGCGACCGATCGCGGAGATCGATGACGCTGACATCGATCGCGTCATCGAATCCCTGCGTGCCCAACACAAGACCTGGGAGGTGGTGGAGCGCGCGGCGGCCGAGGGCGACCGCGTGACCCTGGATTTCGTCGGCACCCTGAACGGCGAGGAATTCGAAGGCGGGAAGGCCGAGGGCTTCATGGTCGAGATTGGTGCCGGACGCCTGCTGCCCGAGTTCGAGCATCAGCTGGTCGGGCTGAAGCCCGGCGAGGAAAAGACCATTGATGTCACCTTCCCCGAGGACTATCCGGCGGAAAACCTCAAAGGGCAGACCGTGCAGTTCGCGCTGACCATCAGCAAGGTCGAGGCGTCGGTGCTGCCGGAAGTGGACGAGGAATTCGCGAAGAAATTCGGGATCGAGGATGGCTCGGTCGAGAAACTTCGCGACGATGTACGGTCCAATATGGAGCGGGAACTGCGGCAGGCCCTCAAGTCCCGGGTCAAGCAGCAGGTGCTGGAAGCAGTGATCGAAAAGCATGGCTTTGACCTGCCGGACGCGCTGGTGCGGGCAGAGATCAATCGCCTGCGCGAGGAGGCCGAACAGCGCTTCGGCGGTGCCGAGAAGACCCAGCCGCTGCCGGACAGCCTGTTCGAGGACGAGGCGAAGCGCCGGGTGCGCCTGGGGCTGGCGCTGCGGGCGATCGTGGAGCAGAAGGAGTTCAAGGTGGATGCCGAGCGGGTCGAGCGCGAACTCGAGGACATGGCGCAGACCTACGAGGATCCGGAAGAGGTCAAGCAGTTCTATCGCTCCAACCCGGAAGCCAAGGGCAATCTCGAATCGGTGGTGCTGGAGGATCAGGTGGTCGACTGGGTGGTGGATCAGGCCAGCGTTACCGACAAGAAGACGACGTTCCAGGACGTCATGAATCCGAACAAGGAGTCGACTGAATGAGCCATGACATGGCCGATCAGGGCGCGCAGCACGCCCAGGGGCTGAACCTGGTCCCGATGGTGGTCGAGCAGACCGCCCGTGGCGAGCGGGCCTACGACATCTATTCCCGGTTGCTGAAAGACCGGGTGATTTTCTGCGTGGGTCCGATCGAAGACTACATGGCCAACGTGATCGTGGCCCAGCTGCTGTTCCTGGAGTCGGAAAACCCGGACAAGGAAATCAGCCTGTACATCAACTCCCCGGGCGGAGCGGTCACCGCCGGCATGGCGATCTACGACACCATGCAGTTTATCAAACCCGAGGTCAGCACCCTGTGCGTCGGCCAGGCGGCGAGCATGGGTGCGGTGCTGCTGGCAGGCGGCGCCCCCGGCAAGCGACACAGCCTGCCGCATTCGCGGGTGATGATCCATCAGCCGCTGGGCGGATTTTCCGGTCAGGCCTCGGATATCGACATCCACGCCCGCGAGATCCTGAAGATCCGTGATGAACTGAACAATGTGCTGGCCCATCACACCGGCCAGCCGGTCGAGAAGATCGCGGAGGACACCGATCGCGACCGTTTCCTGACCGCGACTGACGCGAAGGAATATGGCCTGGTCGACAACGTGCTGTCGCATCGGGACAAGGCCGCGGACCCGGCCTGAGGCCGCCAACCCGGTCCCGCGCGCGGCCTCTTTACCGGACTCGCGGGCGGCTCGTTTGCAACCACCACGCAAACGGGGCATGTTCTGAAATAACCGACATCCCAATCGAGGCAAACGGATGAGCGACGACAAGACCCCTCCCGCAGACGGCAAGCTGCTGTACTGCTCTTTCTGTGGAAAGAGCCAGCACGAAGTACGCAAGCTCATTGCCGGACCGTCCGTATTCATCTGCGACGAGTGCGTCGAACTGTGCAACGACATTATTCGCGAGGAAATGCAGGAGGCCGGTCACGCCGAGCGTGACTCCCTGCCCAAGCCGCGCGAGATCCGCGAGACTCTGGATGACTATGTGATCGGCCAGAATTCGGCCAAGAAGATCCTGTCGGTGGCGGTCTACAACCACTACAAGCGGCTCGAGGCCAAGGCTGGCAAGGACGAGGTCGAGCTGTCCAAGTCGAACATTATGCTGATCGGGCCCACCGGCTCCGGCAAGACGCTGCTGGCCGAGACACTGGCGCGGGTGCTCAACGTGCCTTTCACCATCGCGGACGCGACCACGCTCACCGAGGCGGGTTATGTCGGCGAAGACGTCGAAAACATCATCCAGAAGCTGCTGCAGAAGTGTGACTACGATGTGGAGAAGGCCGAGACCGGCATTGTCTACATCGACGAGATCGACAAGGTTTCGCGCAAGTCCGACAATCCGTCGATCACTCGCGATGTGTCGGGCGAGGGTGTACAGCAGGCGCTGCTGAAGCTGATCGAGGGCACCACCGCCTCGGTTCCCCCGCAGGGCGGGCGCAAGCACCCCCAGCAGGAGTTCCTGCAGGTGGATACCCGCAATATCCTGTTTATTTGTGGTGGGGCCTTCTCGGGGCTCGAGAAGGTCATCCAGCAGCGCGCCGAGAAGGGCGGGATTGGTTTCTCCGCCGATGTTCACTCGCGTGACGAAAACAAGTCCGGGGGGCAGTGGCTCAAGCAGCTCGAGGCGGACGACCTGGTCCGCTACGGCCTGATCCCCGAGTTCGTCGGCCGCCTGCCAGTGCAGGCCACCCTGGACGAACTGGACGAGGAGGCCCTGATCACCATCCTGACCCAGCCGCGGAATGCCCTGATCAAGCAGTACGCGCGTCTGTTCGAGATGGAAGGCGTGGATCTGGAGTTCCGCGACGACGCGCTGGCCGCGATCGCCCACAAGGCGATGGAACGCAAGACCGGCGCGCGCGGCCTGCGCACCATTATGGAAAACATCCTCCTCGACACCATGTACGAGCTGCCGTCGATGGAGGGCGTCAGCAAGGTTGTGATCGACGAGGCGGTGATTCGTGGCGATGCCGACCCCTACCTGATCTATGACAACGCCTCGTTCTCGAAGCAGGCCGCGGCGGATTCCTGATCCACCGGGGCGTTGGCGCCCTTGAAAAGGCGGCGCGCGCCCCCATCCTTGCTTGTACATTTTCCCAGCCCTGAGGGGGCCCCATGACCGACCAACACTCCTCCCAGAACGAGGTGGACTCGCCCGTCAAGCGCGTCGCGGTGTTGCCGCTGCGTGACGTCGTGGTGTATCCGCACATGGTGATCCCGTTGTTTGTGGGGCGCGAGAAGTCGATCCGCGCGCTGGATTCGGCGATGGCCGAGAACAAGCAGATCCTGCTGGTCGCGCAGAAGAGCGCGGAGGTCGACGAGCCCGAAGTCGGCGATCTGCACGAGATCGGGACCCTCGGCAATATCCTCCAGTTGCTGCGCCTGCCCGACGGTACAATCAAGGTGCTGGTCGAGGGCGCCCAGCGCGCCCGGGTAATGGACATCGCCACCACCGGTGATGCCCAGGCCGAGGAAGACTATTTCGTGGCCGATATCCGCATGATCGAGGAGGAGTACGACACGGCGGACAAGGAACTCGAGGTCCTGGGTCGGTCCGCGCTCAACCAGTTCGAGCAGTACATCAAGCTGAACAAGAAAGTGCCGCCGGAGATCCTGACCTCACTGGCCGGGATCGACGACACTTCGCGCCTGGCCGATACCATTGCCGCGCACATGTCGCTGAAACTCGAGGAGAAGCAGCAGGTCCTCGAGATCGCCAACGTGCGCGAACGCCTGGAGCATCTGGTTGGCAAGATCGACGGCGAGATGGACGTGCTGCAGATCGAGAAGAAGATCCGTGGCCGCGTAAAGCAGCAGATGGAGAAGTCCCAGCGTGAGTACTATCTGAATGAGCAGATGAAGGCCATTCAGAAAGAGCTGGGCGACATGGAAGACACGCCCAACGAGCAGGAAGACCTGGCCGACAAGATCGAGAAGGCCGGGATGCCGGAGGAGGCCAAGAAAAAGGCCACCGCCGAGCTGAACAAGCTGAAGATGATGTCGCCGATGTCGGCTGAGGCCACGGTGGTGCGCAGCTACATCGACTGGCTGGTCAATGTCCCGTGGAAGAAGAAGACCCGGGTCAGCAAGGACTTGGCCCGTGCCGAGAAGATCCTCAACGAGGACCACTACGGCCTGGAAGAGGTCAAGGAGCGCATCCTTGAATACCTCGCCGTGCAGTCGCGTGTGCGCAAGCTGAAGGGCCCGATCCTCTGCCTGGTCGGTCCCCCGGGGGTCGGCAAAACCTCGCTGGGCCAGTCCATCGCGCGCGCAACCAACCGCAAGTTCTCGCGCATGGCCCTTGGCGGTGTCCGTGACGAAGCCGAGATCCGCGGTCACCGCCGGACCTATATCGGCTCCCTCCCGGGCAAGATTGTCCAGAACCTGTCCAAGGTCGGGGTGCGCAACCCGCTGTTTTTGCTCGACGAGATCGACAAGATGGCGATGGATTTCCGCGGCGATCCGGCCTCGGCGATGCTCGAGGTCCTGGACCCGGAGCAAAACCATATCTTCAGCGACCACTACCTGGAGGTCGACTTCGACCTGTCGGACACGCTGTTCGTCTGCACCGCCAACAGCATGAACATCCCCGGCCCGCTGCTGGACCGGATGG
>SKNJ01000317.1 GCA_007120575.1 Thioalkalivibrio sp. | reverse complement strand
GTTCCGGGCGGGAGTACCAGGCCCGCCTCGCTCAGCGTGACCCGGATTGGAGGCGGGCGCTCCGGATGCAGCGACTCCGCCACCAGATGCAGCAGCAGGTCGAGCTTGTGTTCCAGGCGCTGGATCTCCGGCGAGGACTCGTCTTCGTGCCGCGAGGCGCGCGCGGTCGTGTCATCGAACAGGTCCAGACTCTCGATAAGCCGCTGGGCCAGCCCGGGATCGGTCAGGGGCCGATTCGACGCTCCCAGAGCCAGTTCCGTGGTGACACTCAGACCGTCACCAAGCGTCCTCCGCCACTCTTCTCGCATCATCCATGCCTCCTCTTCTCCAGCCGTCCCGACACCCCGACACTCTAACCCCGTCACCCCGGGGGCTGCGCGCTCACCCGCCCACCCCGAAAACCGCACCAGCGGTCCGGGATCGCGCGCGTCAGATTCCGCTCCAGGCCAACGCTCAGCCTACGAACCGGCGCGCGTTCCGGAACAATCGCATCCAGGGGCCATCCTCGCCCCACTCCGGCGGATGCCAGCTATGCTGCACGCTGCGGAACACCCGTTCGGGATGCGGCATCATGATGGTTACCCGTCCGTCATCGCTAGCGAACCCGGTCGCCCCTTCGGGCGAGCCATTCGGATTCGCCGGATAGCGGCTCGCCGCCCTGTCGTCGGCCTCGACATAACGCAGCACCGCGCGCCCGGACTCCGGAGTCGCATCGCGCCAGGTCGCGCGACCCTCGCCATGAGATACCACCACCGGCAATACCGAACCCTCCATGCCCGCCAGCAGGGCCGAACCCTCCGCCTCGATCCGCACCAGAGACAGACGTGCCTCGAACTGCTCCGAACGATTGCGCACGAAGCGTGGCCAGTGAGCGGTACCGGGAATCAGTGGCGCCAGATGGGACAACATCTGGCAGCCGTTGCAGACGCCGAGCGTGAAGGTCTCGTCGCGCTCGAAGAACGCCTGAAAGGCATCCCGCAACCCGGCATGGTTGAGGATCGTCTGGGCCCAGCCCCGCCCCGCCCCGAGCACATCACCATAGGAGAACCCGCCGCACACCGCGAGCCCCTGCATGTCCGAGAGATCGCGTTCCCCGGACAACAGATCGGTCATGTGCACGTCCACCGGCGCGAATCCGGCCCGCTCGAACGCGGCGGCCATCTCCAGCTGCCCATTCACCCCCTGCTCGCGCAGCACCGCGACCCGCGGCCGCTCGCCCCGCGCGATCATTGGCGCGGCCACATCCTCGTCCGGATCGAAACCCAGACGCGCGGTCAGCCCGCCGGCGCTGTCGACCGCCGCAAGTTCCTCCGCCGCGCAATCCGGATCGTCGCGCAGGCGCTGCATGTGATACGAGGTCTCCTGCCACTGCCGCTGCAGGGCCGCGCGGCTCGCGGACAGCCACTCCCGCCCGCCCTGTTGCACCCGGACCTGCTGGTCGTCGCGCAGCTGCGCCACCGGATGCAGGTGGGCGGCAAGCCCGGCCTCCATCAGTGCCTCGCGCAGTGCTGCCTCGCCCCCCGGCGCCACCTGCACCACAGCCCCCAGTTCCTCGTTGAACAGCCAGGCATGGCAGTCGGCCTGCACCGGCACCGCGATATCCAGCCCGCAGCGCCCGGCGAACGCCATCTCCAGCAGGGTCGTCACCAGACCACCGTCCGAGCGGTCGTGATAGGCCCGTAACTGGCCGCCACGGCGCAGCGTACCCATCGCGTCGAAGAACGCACGCAGGCGCTCCACAGCCACCACATCCGGACACTCCTGTCCGATATGCCCGTGGACCTGCGCCAGCGCCGAGCCACCCATGCGCGAGCGACCCTCGCCCAGATCAATGAGCCAGAGGGTCGGGTCACCCGCGGGATCGGGTTCCGGCGTCACGCTCGCGCGGGCATCCGTCACCGGGGCAAAACCCGACACAATCAGCGAGACCGGCGCACGCATGTCGCGTGCCTCGCCCTCCGGTGTCTCCCACACCGTACGCATCGACAGTGAATCCTTGCCCACCGGGATCGAGATCCCCAGGGCCGGACACATGTCCTCGGCCACCGCCCGCACCGTATCGAACAGCGCCGCATCCTCCCCGGGCACACCGGCCGCCGCCATCCAGTTGGCCGACAGGCGGATGCGGTCGGTGCCGGCAATGTCACAGCCCGCCAGGTTCGTGATCACCTCGCCGACCGCCATGCGTCCGGAGGCCGGGGCCGACAGGATGGCCAGCGGGGTCCGCTCGCCCATCGCCATCGCCTCGCCGGTATAGCCGTCGAAATCGGTCAGGGTCACCGCACAATCGGCCACCGGTACCTGCCACGGACCGACCAGCGGGTCACGTGCCACCAAACCACCCACGCTCCGGTCACCGATATGGATCAGGAAATGCTTGGCGGCCACCGCGGGCAGGCGCAACACCCGGGCCAGGGCTTCGTCGAACGGCGTCGCCGCCGGGTCGAACTCCGTCGCCGGCGGCGCAGCGCGCCGGTCCTCGCGTGTCAGCCGCGGGGTCTTGCCCAGCAACATGGCCATCGGCATGTCGACCGGCGGATCATGGAACAGCCGGTCATCCACCCGCAGGTGACCATCGGCGGTCGCCCTTCCCACTACCGCGAACGGCGCCCTCTCGCGCTCGGCGACGCGGCGAAAGCGCCCGATCTGCTCGGCGTCCACCGCCAGCACGTAACGCTCCTGCGCCTCGTTGCACCACAGCTCGACGGGAGACAGACCAGCCTCCGCCGAGGGGATCTCGCGCAGCTCGATCTCGCCGCCACGCCCCGCGTCGTCCAGGATCTCGGGGATGGCGTTGGAAAGCCCGCCCGCCCCAACATCGTGGATGGACAGGATCGGATTCTCCGTACCCAGTGCGGTACAACGATCGATCACCTCCTGGCAGCGGCGTTCCATCTCCGGGTTGCCGCGCTGGACCGAAGCAAAATCCAGTTGTTCGGAGCTTGCGCCGCTGGCCATCGACGAGGCCGCGCCGCCGCCCAGACCGATCAGCATCGCCGGCCCGCCAAGCACCACGATCGGGGTGCCCACCGGCACCTCCCGCTTGTGCACGTGTTCTTCACGGATCGACCCGACGCCGCCCGCCAGCATGATCGGCTTGTGGTAGCCAAACAGCGTCTCGCCAGACCCGTCCGGATCCGGCAGCGCCATCTCCAGCGTGCGGAAATATCCGCAGATCGCCGGCCGACCGAACTCGTTGTTGAACGCCGCCGCCCCGATCGGGCCCTCCAGCATGATGTCGCGCGCATGTTCGATCCGTCCGGGCCGTCCGAAATCACGCTCCCAGGGCTGCGGGAAATCGGGGATCTGCAGATTGGACACGGTGAACCCGGTCAGCCCCGCCTTCGGTTTCGAGCCCTGACCGGTCGCCCCCTCGTCGCGGATCTCGCCCCCGGAGCCGGTCGCCGCGCCCGGAAACGGCGAGATCGCGGTCGGGTGGTTGTGGGTTTCCACCTTCATCAGGATCGGCAGCTCCAGCGATTCCCGCCGGTATTCACCGCCCTGCGCCGGCATCAACCGCACCCCCGGATGCCCCGCAATCACCGAGGCATTGTCGCTGTAGGCGGACAGCACGCCTTCCGGATGCCGCGCATGGGTTTCGCGGATCATCCCGAACAGGGTGCGATCATCGGCCTGGCCATCCAGCACCCAGGCGGCATTGAAGATCTTGTGGCGGCAATGTTCGGAATTCGCCTGCGCGAACATCATCAACTCGGCATCGGTCGGCGCCCGCCCAAGGGCTGCGAAGCCCTCGGCCAGGTAGTCGATCTCGTCCGCCGACAGCGCCAGCCCGAGATCTCGGTTGGCCCGCGCCAGCGCGGCACGCGGATCGCCACCCAGCTCCACGCGCTGCAGGGAGCGCGGCGTCTCGCTGTGGAACAACTGGGCCGCCAGCGCCGGGTCCTCGATCACCGTTTCCGTCATGCGATCGTGCAGTGCCGCAGCCAGTGCATCCGCTGGCGCCTCGCCAACTGCCTCGCCGCCGAGCTGCCAGTGCACCCCGCGCTCGATGCGTTCGACCGCCTCCTCCAGACCGGCATGGTGGGCAATCTCCGTGGCCTTCGAAGACCAGGGGCTGATCGTCCCGAGACGCGGGATCACCACCAGTTCGCGCGCGACCTCGAAACCGGGCCCCTGCCAGGGCTCGCCTTCCCGCAACAGACGTTCCAGGATCGCCGCCTCCTCGCCCTCCAGAGGCCGGTGCAGGTTCACGAAATACACATACCGGGCCGCCAGAGGCCCCGCCCCGGGTAGCCGCTGACGCAACTCCGTCTCCAGTGCCCGCAGCCGAAATGGCGAAACTGCCGTGCCCCCTTCTACAACCCGCATCGCGCTACCCTTTAAGCCGAAAATGGCAAACCACGTCGACCGCCCCGGTGCCGGTGACGACGACCCCTGCCGGGGCGCATCCCCGATACGCCACCCGCAAAGGGCGGCATTGTACCGAACCCGGCCCCGCCCCGGGGTGTCGTACCGGCCATACCCGCCCGTCCGCGAGCCCCCCTGCGGCGAACCGAAGAAACCACCCGTGTGCCGGAACTCGCAATGCGCTAGACTGTCAATGTACATGAAGGGGGCGACTTGGCTTCGACGCGGGTCGCGAAACCTGAGGTGCATGCCGAGGCTGTAGTGGACCTCGTAAAAACCGCTGCAAAAAAATAGTTGCCAACGACGACAACTACGCACTCGCCGCTTAAAAACCG
>SKNJ01000193.1 GCA_007120575.1 Thioalkalivibrio sp. | reverse complement strand
CCACCTGCACGCCGGTAACGGCCGGGTTGCCATACCAGTTCTCGTTACCTCCCGGGGACATGGCGGGATCGTGCTCGGGAAAGTCTCCGGGGAAATTGATGGGGTTGCCTTCGCTGTCCTCACCGGAGGCCCAGTCACCGTCAATGAAGACCTGGCCCATCTCGTTGCTGGTGACGTACGAGAACGTGCGGTTATCGATACCACTGGGCACCATGTCGTCGTCGACCAGGGTGTTGTCGTCGAGTGCCTGCACGCCGATGAGATAACGGCCCTTGGGCAGGTTGCTGCTGTCCCAGCTCGCGCGCCACTGATTGAGCGTGCCCGGCATGAGCGTCGCATTCGCCGCATGCCTCCAGTCGCTGCCGTCGTTGGAGACGCCGTCGCCATCGACGTCATGGTAGTACCAGAAACTGACCTCCTGGACCGACTCGCGTATCTCGCCGTCAATCACCGCGAGCGTATCCTGAACCGTAGCGGTCAGGGTGTACGTCTCGTCACAGGTACCAGGTGCCTCGGCCTCTACCTCGCGGATGATGGGCTGGGAAAAAGGCTCCTCCTGGTCAAAGGAAATGTAATCGCCGAAGGGGCCCGGCCGATTGGGATCCGCCACCCACTCCCGGTTCAGGGCACAGTCCTTCTGAAACGGATTGTTCAGGCTGTTCGCGGTGCAGAACAGCATCGAGATCGGCGTCGAGCGGTCCACCTTCGGACCCCCGTGGGCCGTGGCGTCGAGCATCGCCACCGGAATCTGATAGTCGACAAAGTATTCGGTGCAGGAGCGGGTGCTGACCTGGATCGCGCGGGTGGTGCCATAGTCCCAGATGGTTTCCGATGAACCATTGGGCCAGTCGTCGGTCGGGGTCACGCTGTTCTGGAAATTCAGAATTCGACTGCTGTCATCGTCGATGAACGCCGTGGGGTTATGCCCCAGCAGCTTGATGTTCTCGGGGTCATCCTGGTAGTTGATGGACTGGGTGGGGATACGGCCATAGATACCGGCCAGCATGTCGATTTCCGTGCCCGGGCGTCCCGACGAGCCGTCGAGGTGCGCTGCCAGATCACGGTAACCGGTGCCATCCACGTCGAACAGCACTGTCCACAGCGCCGAATTCCACGGGTGTGTGGCCCCAAAGGTACCGGGGTTGGGCCCGGTGGCGTAGGTATTGGCGATCTGCTCCACACGCCAGCGGAACATGATGACATCATCTTCCGGCTCATCGCCCTGCTTCAGGTTGTAATAGACGCTCGGCAGATCCTTGTCGATACAGGACGAGGAGATGTTGACGTAGTTCTGCGGCCGTGTACCGCCATTGGACGGGTCCTGCACCCGCGGGTCATTGATGCTGTTCTGAAACCGGGTATAGGGTTGCCATTCACCACAGCCATGCTGGCAGTCGGCCGGATTTTCGGGTTCGTCCGGCCAGGCCACAGGGGCAAAATGAATGGGGCCACCGTGCTCGCTCTCGACATCACTGGTTACGTCCGATCCGGGGTCGGCGATACCATTCCCCCAGTACGGCGGATACGGCGCCGCAGCCAACACACCAGCCCACACCACCAGCACCCCACCCCACAGGGAACCGGCCAGCAGCCCCCTCCACCGCTTCTTTTGCCCCACCATCATTCCCCCACGCCCACCCGCGTTTGCGGGTGCAGCTCCTAGCCTTATTCCCCTGCCAAGAATGACACAATTGTCTCCACCGCGCCCCTCCAGACTCGCTTTACGGATTGGATAAAGACTCCGGACGCACCCGAACCACGGACCTTCGGATCCCACCGGTGTGCGCCCAGCGGCGACTGCCGCCGGGCTCTATCCCGTTGGCGGTGCATGTACGGGCAAGCCATACCCCTGGTTGGGTGGTGGCTTGACGACCCCGGTTGCGGGACGTAGGTTCCCCAGCATTGCAAGGGGTTTTTCGGGGCTGCCGGCACGACCCATGGCACCTGGCACCCTCACCCCCCGATACGTTGAGGAAGGGTCGGCCGGCCCTGCACGGGGAAGGGGCCGACACCGACGGCCGCGTGTTTGCGGCGCAGTAAAAATCATCGGGATGCCCGGCGCCACATCGGGCTGACCAGGCTTTGTCGGTGGCGGGTAATGGCCGGCCACCGGCGGGTATGCCTTGCGCCACTACGTATCGAAAGGGGGAATTCATGTCCATGCCATTGTCCGGCCTCGTATTTGCGCTGCTGTGCGGCATTGCCGCGCTCGCCTATGGTCTGTTTTCGATCCGCTGGGTGCTCTCCCGGTCGGAGGGCACGGACGAGATGCAGCGCATCGCCCGCGCGATCCAGGAAGGTGCATCCGCTTACATGAAGCGGCAGTACACCACCATCGCGGTGGTCGGCGCCGTCCTGTTCGTGGGGCTATGGCTGGTCATCGGCGTGGCCTCCGCGATTGGGTTTCTGATTGGTGCCGTGCTCTCCGGGGCGGCCGGATTCATCGGCATGCACGTGGCGGTGCGCGCCAACGTGCGGACCGCCGCCGCGGCCAAATCGGGACTGGAGGCCGCGATGGACGTTGCGTTCCGGGGCGGCGCGGTAACCGGACTGCTGGTGGTCGGCCTCGGGCTACTGGGCGTCGCGGGCTATTTCGCGGTGCTGTGGTGGATCACACCCGAAGGTGCGGATGTCGGGCTTGCGCCGCTGGTCGGACTGGCCCTCGGCGGTTCGTTGATCTCTATCTTCGCGCGCGTTGGCGGTGGCATCTTCACCAAGGGCGCGGACGTGGGTGCGGATCTGGTCGGCAAGGTCGAGGCTGGCATTCCAGAGGATGACCCCCGCAATCCGGCGGTGATCGCCGACAACGTCGGCGACAACGTCGGCGACTGCGCCGGGATGGCTGCGGACCTGTTCGAGACCTACGCGGTCACCATCATCGCGACCATGATCCTCGGTACCCTGCTGGTTCCCGATCTGGGGCTGATGGCGGCGGTGTATCCGCTGGTGCTGGGCGGCGCCGCGATTCTGGCCTCAATCGTGGGCACCTTCGCGGTCAAGGCCCGCACGGGCTCCGAGATCATCAAGGGACTCTACAAGGGCCTGATCGTGTCGGGGGGGCTGGCCGCGGTGGCATTCCTGCCCATCACCCTGGTCCTGGTCCCGGATGGCGCGCTGGCCACCAGCATGGGCATCGAGAGCGGTGCGGCCCTGCGCCTCTATGGCGCGGCGCTGGTGGGTCTGGTCCTGACCGGTGTCATCATGGTCGCCACCGACTACTACACCTCCACGGTGTTCCGTCCGGTTCGGCATCTGGCCGAGGCCTCCACCACCGGCCACGCGACCAACATCATTGCCGGCCTGGCGCTGTCGATGAAGGCCACCGCCGCGCCGGTCCTCGCGGTCTGCGCGGCGATCCTGGTGTCGTATGCCTTCGGCGGTCTGTACGGCATCGCGATCGCCGCCACCACGATGCTCTCGATGACCGGGATCATCGTGGCGATGGACGCCTATGGCCCGATCACCGACAACGCCGGGGGTATCGCGGAGATGGCCGACCTGCCGCCCGAAGTGCGTGAGACCACCGATGCACTGGACGCGGTGGGCAATACCACCAAGGCGGTTACCAAGGGCTACGCGATCGGCTCGGCCGGCCTCGCAGCACTGGTACTGTTCGCCGATTACACCCATGAGCTGCAACATCACACCGGGGTCGCTCACAACTTCGACCTGAGCAATCCGAACGTGATCGTGGGCCTGTTCATTGGCGGCCTGGTCCCCTACCTGTTCGCGTCGATGACCATGGAGTCGGTGGGCCGCGCAGCTTCCGGTATCGTCAACGAGGTCCGGCGCCAGTTCCGGGAGATCAGCGGGATCATGGAGGGCACCACCAAGCCGGACTACACCCGGGCGGTGGACATGCTGACCAGCGCCGCGATCCGCGAAATGATCGTACCCTCCCTGCTGCCGGTACTGGTGCCGGTACTGGTGGGCGTGTTCCTCGGCACCGAGGCGCTGGGCGGCCTGCTGATCGGGACGATCGTGACGGGGTTGTTCGTGGCGATCTCCCAGACCGCCGGTGGCGGGGCCTGGGACAACGCGAAGAAATACATCGAGGATGGCCACCACGGGGGCAAGGGGTCCGAGGCCCACCATGCCGCGGTGACTGGGGATACGGTGGGCGACCCGTACAAGGACACCTCGGGCCCCGCCATTAACCCGCTGATCAAGGTCATCAACATCATGGCGCTGTTGCTGGTACCGGTCCTTTAGGCGCCACGCACGGAAAGGAGAACCGACATGCCGAAAATCCGTCTGCAGATGGCTCCGGAGCTGGAACTGAACATGGAGATGGACGTCGAGGGAGTCGACGTCGACAGCCGCGACTGGGATGTTCAGCAACACAAGGCCGAGATCTACGCGGAATTCGAACGCCGCCTGAAAGCGGCCTTTCCCGAGGGCGTGACCATTCACACCTTCCAGTTCGGACAGGCTCGCTAGCGCGATGCCCCGGCTGCGGCGCCGCCGGGGCATCTCCCGCGGTACACGCGCCCATCGACCCCCTGCGCCTGTCCCTCCACAGGGCGTATTTCCGGTGCTGTTCGCTAAATCGCCGTTGCTGATCTATCTTCGAAAGGGTCACCAAAAAGCGTAAGGAGAAGCACCATGAAGCCAGTCCGTACCAGCCTGTTTGTCGGCGTGATGGCGGCCTTCGCGGTTGCTCCCGTGCATGCCAGCGAGGGCACTTTCAACACTCCGACCCT
>SKNJ01000328.1 GCA_007120575.1 Thioalkalivibrio sp. | reverse complement strand
GGGCGGCGTCGCAATCGGTTCTGCGGCGCCTGCAATTGCGTCTGCGCGCGTGCGGATACGATACGGTCACCGAGCCGCACCTGGTACTGTTCGGAAATCTCGATTGCGGGGCCACCCACGCCGCGCAGATCGCCCAGCGCATGCAGGTTTCCCGGCAGGCGATCTCGAAAACCCTGCGTGAACTTCACTCGCTGGGATTTGTCAGGCTTGAGGACGATCCGGCGCGCCGGAATCAGAAACTGGTGGTCATGACCGAGCGGGGCATGCAGCTGGCCCTCGACGCGCGCGAGCAGCTTCACGCCATCGAGGCCGAAATGGCGGCGGAAATCGGCGCGGACGCGTTGACGGCGCTGCGCGGCGCGCTTGAAGAATACTGGAGAACCGGCCCGGGCCATCACCATGATTGAGTATGTGCCGTGACAATCGCCGGCACGCGGCGAGCAAATCCGGCCGCTGTGGCTCAAAGAATCGGCGCGGGCCGGTCTATTTGCGCGAGTTCCCGGGCAAGGATATCGTGGACCACGCGAATACGACGGCTGCTGTGCAACTCGCGGTGGGTCACCAGCCAGACCGGCACGGCAAAGGAGAGAAGATCGGGCAGGAGGCGGACGATTCCCGGCGTGCGTGTCGCCACCTCTTCGAGCATCGCCGCCACCCCCATGCCGCGCCGGACCATCTCCCAAATCACCACCGAATTATCCGATACCAGCCGGAATGCCTCGGCCTCCATCGGTATGCCGATCCGGCGAAGATGCGCGATGTATCGTTCGGCATCTTCGATGCCCAGCAGTTCCGGCCCCGCCAGTTCTTCAGGTCTGGCGGGCATCCCGTGGCGCTCGATCCACGTCCGGGCGGCGTAGAACCCCGCATCGGAATCGTGCAGATGCAGGCCGACAAGCGCCGGATCATCCGGCGCGACATGACGGATGGCGATATCAGCTTCCTGGTGGCGCAGATTGGCCAGGGCGTTGGACGACATGATCGCGACGGTGATCTCCGGCGCCTCGCGGCGGATGCGCTCAATGATCGGGGGCAGGATATAGGCTGCATAAGTGTCGGTGGTCGAAATGCTCACGCGCCCGCGAACACCCTGAACGCGCCCGCTGGCCGCAATCGCGACCGAGCGCGCGGCATCGCTCATGTCATTGACGTGGTCCAGCAGTTCCATCCCGGTGCCGGTCAGCCGCAATCGGCGACCGATGCGCTCGAAAAGGGAAACGCCAAGCTCGGCCTCCAGCGCCGCGACCTGCCGCGACAGGGTGGGCTGTGTCAGACCGAGCGTGCGGGCCGCGGCCGAGAGCGACCCGGTCGTGGCCGTGGCGTGAAAGGCGCGGATGTGGTTCCAGTCGGGAGTTTTCATGCAAGGCCGCATATAGATCGTGCAGATTTTGTCAATTTTCAAATCTGGCGCATATGCTATCTCTCGCTCGAACCATCAGGAAAGCGAACATGAACAGGATTGCCGACGCGGAGTTCTGGAACCGGACCGCCGGAAATATGCGGCCGATCCCATCGCGGACCTTCCGGGTTACCAGCGGACGATCGAGCGCGTGCGTGGCCTGCTTGGCCCGAAGGACAGTGTACTTGAACTGGGCTGCGGCACGGGTTCGACGGCATTGTTGCTGGCCGACGGGACCGCAAGCTATCTCGCCACCGATTTCTCGGCCGAGATGATCGCGATTGCCGAGTCAAAGCTGGCGCAGCAACCCGTTTCACAGCTGAGTTTCCGCGTCGCCAGTGCCGAGACTCTTGCGGCGGAAGGCGTGCGCTACGATGCGGTTCTTGGCTTCAACTACCTGCACCTGGTCGACGACCTGCCCGGCACGCTCGCGGCCATACGCGACCTGCTTGCCCCGGGTGGGGTGTTCATCTCGAAGACGGCCTGCCTGTCCGACATGAACCCGCTGATCCGGCTGGCGATTCCGGTCATGCAGCTTTTCGGCAGGGCCCCGCATGTGAATGTCTTTTCCGCAACCGCGCTGCGCGAGGCCATGCAGAGTGCAGGTTTCGCAGTAGATTTCTGCGAGTATCACGGATCGGGCAGGAAAGACGCGCGCCCGGTGATCATCGCGCACAAGACCGAATAGGGGCCTGGCGGACTTGGGTCGGGTCGCATCCGCTTTGGACGCGCGCAACTCCGAGCTCCGGTCAATCCATGTTGGCGATGGATTCCGGTCTGGGTGGTTTCCTTGAGTGGCCCTGGGCACGGGGGGCACTGGCCCGGGTGGATTCCCTGGATTCAACCACGGAATCCAATTCTCCCAACCCGGGATCTCATAACGCACGGATATAGCGGTGGAATCTTGTGTCGCGTCGACAGGTTGGCTTCAAGGTGGATTCCCCGGCAAAGAAGCCAGTCGCTGGAAAACTGGCGCGCTCAGCCCCCCCGTATACGGATCGCCCCCAGAAGGAACCATTGCAGGGGGGGGGCGACGCACTCCGGCTCACTGCCGCCACTCGGCACCGGAGACATGCTGCGGCGCGGCTTTGCTGGAACGGCCGTACATCCTTGTCGCAGAATTTTCGATCTGCCAATGTCGTCGTTGCGGGACCTTCCGGACGTTCGGCGCGGTCGCGGTGCAGGCTGGCCTGAGCGGCGGCAACGCGCAGGAAGCGGAACTTGCAACACTGGTGTCGTGCCGTAGAAGCCGCCGAACAAGCATCTTAATTGCTCCGGGTGCTTAGGTCCCCAAGTTTGCTTTTGAATGCCCCCAAATTCCGAGCCAAAATTGTCGAGCGGCGGTGTGTGGAGGTAGTAAATTGGCCCATACAACGGAATTGGACAGGAGGTTATGATGGCCGCACGAACAGCAACACACCGCGCCGAGTGGAAGCTTTCTCTGCATGCAGAAGCCCGCGTTCAGCAGCGAGGTGTTCGCCGCGCCGCCTTGAGACTGATCGAACGCTATGGGGACTCGTTGGAGCATCAGATGGGCGGCAGGGAGCGGATCGGTCTCACGCAAGATACGCGTCGCCGCCTTCTTGCACGCGGCGTCAATCCTCAGACGGTCTCCGATGCAGCGAAGGTTTGCGTTATTCTTGCCGCAGACGGAACGATTGTTACCTGCCTACACAACAGCAGACTGCGCCCGCGCCGGCAACCGCAATGGCGCCGCCAGTAATCAAGCAAAGGAGCACCGCATGAATTCGGACAACGACAACGTCATTCCATTTGACAAGGAACGCCATAGGCAGAATCGTAAGCGGAGCCGGGAGCAGCAAACCAATCAGAAGCTGAATGCCGCGGCCGGGATCGCGCGACAGCTCGAGAATCTCCAAGGGACGCTGCCGCGAGAAGACAGGAAGATCCTTTCTGAAAATCTTGGAAAGATTTGCGAAGACGTGTTCGGGACGAACCTTCGCGAAATGCTCGAGGGCTTGAAGAAAGTGTTCGAAAACGTCTTCGGAAAGGACTACTGGAACTATTGGAAGAAGCGCAAGCGTTTCGTTCGCTTTCCGGGGGAAGTCGAGGACGCACGGGGCGGTACGAATGGATATGGCCAATATCATGCGCGCGCGCGGGAGTACGAACGCCTCGCGCGAGCGCTTGGCCGCGTCGGCGAGAAGTTGACCGAAGACCAGGCAATTCTGCGCCTTGTTCGCGGATCATCGTTTGACACAAACGACAGCAGGTCGATGCGCGCACGCGCAGCGCAAGCTGATCGAATCGTCCAGCCGATGCGAAAACTGCTACGCAAGGTGAAACCTGAACTGAACCACCTCATGGAGGCGATTCTGGAGCGTGACGCCGGATTAGGCGTTCTATATTCGGAAGCTACCGGCGTTGATGGATTCGACATTTTTTACGGTAGCGCGCGGCCAACCGTCACCCTTGGCGAGATCACGCAGAAGATTCCTCCGTTTCTGACTATCCCACTCGGGCTCTCTTGTTCGGACGCCCTGGATCGCATCAGGCGGATGGCGGAATGTACAACGACGATGGAACGCATTGACCAATACGGCACCCTCTCGGGTGAAATTGAAGTTGCAGACGCCACACCCTATATGAAGTTGATTGGTGGGTGGAAGCGCACATTACTCGAACTCGTCGCGCACAGCTTGGATGTCCACGAGCGTGATGTTCCCGATAACGCGCTGATCACGACCATTGTCGAAAAGGTCGGTCAGGAAAAGATCTGGCTATATGATCTGATACAGGAAGCTCGGCCTTCCATGCTTGAAAACGGGAATGATTTCGGGCGCTGGAATGCAGACGATTTGGACCGCGCGTTCGTCGCAGAGTACGGATCACGAAAGGCCGCTGTTACTGACCTGTCGAAACGTAACCTGCAGAAGGCGTCAGATAATTGCATTACCGAGGAAAACCAGCCCACAGTGGAATCCGTGACGGAGACTATTCGTGACATCTTGGTAAAGATGGATAATTTTCGTCAATACAGATGCAAGGCGACCGAGTTTGACCTGGAGCATCAACCCTGCACCATATGGGTGAAGCACGATCTGGTTCTGACACCCGCGATCGACCGGACCACCGGTGACTGGACCTTTTGC
Source organism: Thioalkalivibrio sp. (assembly GCA_007120575.1). Lineage (GTDB taxonomy): Bacteria > Pseudomonadota > Gammaproteobacteria > Ectothiorhodospirales > Ectothiorhodospiraceae > Thioalkalivibrio. The sequence goes on along the minus strand of SKNJ01000328.1, from coordinate 241 downwards.
CTCGGCGTTCCGCTTGCGGAACGGCCAGAATACAGCGTCACCGCACCACCTTTCGACCACCTTAACCCACTTGATTACATTAAGAAAGATGATGAAATAGTCGAAGAACTCCCTCAACAGGCTATGATATTCTCAGCACTTCATTTTGCGTTTAGCGTACCCATCGTACTCGACGACGTCGCGGAACGGCGCGCAGCGATGGGTCTTGGGACTGATAGGGACGGCCAACTTTACCTCGCCT
>SKNJ01000237.1 GCA_007120575.1 Thioalkalivibrio sp. | reverse complement strand
TTCGCAGTTACCCGCGACACCCTTGCCGTTCGGCTAACTCTTCCCCTTGCCGGGCGAGTAGAGGACTTTCACCTCCAAGTGAGTGCGCCCTGCCGGGCGCACCACAAAAAAAAGCCGGGGCCCGAAGGCCCCGGCTCTGGCAAGGGAGCCGAAGGCTCCCTTAGCGCACTTCCACCTCGGTCGAATCGGAATCGCCGTTGGTGTCCGTCCAGGAGATGCTGACGGTATCGCCGGACGCACCGTCGAACTCGATCTGCAGGAACGGGTTGCGGGAGATGGTGAAGTTCCAGTTGGCGGTCATCACGTCGCCGCCGTTGCGCTTCACTTCCACGGTTTCGATGAAGTTGGGGCCATCATCGTCGTCCGGGACCACCATCGGGTGGCTGATCAGGGCACGCAGATTGACGACGCCGTTGCTTTCCTGGGCGCGAACTCGAATAGACATATCTTAAACCTCCAGTAGTGTTCGGATCAGCAGTTCGGGGTCGGCGTTAGCCGCCGCAGCCGCCAACCGTGACCTTCACTTCTTGAACCGTCTTGTACCAGTTGCCACCGGACTTCACGGCAGCAATCACGTTGGAGGACTCGCCCATACGGATACGGGTGGAGACCGTCGGGTGCGTACCGGAGGCCAGGACGTAACGGGACGTCAGCGGATTGTTGTTCAGCTCGACGAAGATCGCCATTTCGGTCACGTCGCTCATGCCGGTTTCCACGGACACCGGAACGACAGCGCCGTTCTCGGCGATTTCCGGGGCGCTCAGCTGGATGTCACCATCCGGCACATCCGCGGAGCCCAGGGCGGCCTGCATCGCGCTGTCCAGGCCTTCGGCCTGCATCATGTCGGCCGGCCATGCGGCCAGCAGCTTGCTCGGAGCCAGCAGACCGGCGCCAACGGCAACACCAACGGTACCGGCGGCGAGAGTGCCTTTCAGGAAGACACGGCGCTTGGTGCTAATCATGGAGTTCTCCTCTCATCTTTTTGGGTCAGTTCCGGAAATTCCGGGGCGCAATCACGGCACGGGGCCGTTCTCGAGCCTGTGCTATGGACGGTACGCCGGAGCGCTGTATTCCCGCCCTCTGACCAGCCTTTGAAGTGGTCATTTGCTGGCCATGCAGAGCTATCGTCCCAGACTTCGCTGAATCAACGATGAACGGGTCTTGCGCGATGAAAAACCGGTGGGTTTCATGGCGGGGGCCTGAAGCCAGCGCGCTATCAATGGCACACTACGGGGCCTCGATGCAACGGACCCGGTGACCTCCATGCGCCTGTGCAAGGCCCAACTGTTTCTGCTCGCGGTCGTGGTCGTACTCGGCACGACCCAGATGCTGGCGAGCTGTGGCCAGAAGGGCGATCTCTACCTCCCCGAGGACTCGAACGAGGAACCCCGCTAGATGGACTACTTCGACTACCATGACCACAGCCTGTATTGCGAGGGTGTGGCCCTGGACCGACTGGCCGAACGGGTCGGCACGCCCGCCTACGTGTATTCCCGCGCCACCCTCGAACGCCACTTTCGCGCGTTCAGCGAGGCCCTGATCGGCACCCCGCACCAGGTCTGCTTCGCGGTCAAGGCGAACTCCGCGCTGGGCGTACTGAATGTGCTGGCGCGCCTGGGCGCCGGTTTCGACATCGTCTCCGGTGGCGAACTGGAGCGCGTGCTGCGCGCCGGGGGCGATCCGGCGAAGGTCGTGTTCTCCGGGGTCGGCAAGACCGCCGCCGAGATGCGCCGGGCCTTGGAGGTCGGCATCCACTGTTTCAATGTCGAGTCCGCCCCGGAGCTGGACCGGCTGGAGAGCGTTGCGAGGGAGATGGGCACGCAGGCCCCGGTGTCGATCCGCGTGAACCCGGACGTCGACGCCGAGACCCATCCCTATATCGCCACCGGGCTGCGCGAGAACAAGTTCGGCGTCGCCATCGAGGAGGCGCCAGCGCTGTATGCCCGGGTGCGCGACAGCCAGCACCTGGAAGCAACCGGCGTCGACTTCCACATCGGCTCGCAGCTGACCCGCATCGCCCCGTTCACCGACGCGCTCCAGCGCGTGCTGGCCCTGGTCGACCAGCTGGCCGCAGACGGCATCGAACTCGAACATATCGATGTTGGCGGCGGGCTGGGCGTGCGCTACCGCGACGAAACCCCGCCGGAACCGGACGCCTGGGCCAGCGCCCTGCGCGAAGTGATGGGCGAGCGCCCGCTGAAGGTACTGCTGGAACCGGGGCGGGCGATCGCCGCGAACGCCGGCGTGTTCCTGACCCGGGTGGAATACCTGAAGCACACCGACGCGCATGACTTCGCGATCGTCGATGGCGCGATGAACGACCTGCTGCGCCCGGCGCTGTACGGCGCCTGGCAGGAGATCATCCCGGTTGTGCAGCGCCGCGATACCGAGCCGCGTAGCTATGACATCGTCGGCCCGGTCTGCGAGACCGGCGACTTCCTCGGCCGCGAACGCGAACTGGCGCTGGCCGCCGGCGACCTGCTCGCAGTGCGCTCGGCCGGCGCGTACGGCTATGTGATGGCCGGCAACTACAACTCGCGCCCGCGCCCGCCGGAGGTGATGGTCGACGGCGACCACTTTCAAATCATCAACCGCCGCGAGCAAATCGACCACCTGATGATGCGCGAAAGCATGCTGCCCCGGGATCCCGAGGACGAGGACCCGCCAGGGAGCGTCGAGCCGTGATCCCGCGGCGCCCGGAACCGGAGCTGATGCTGGAGCCGGAGCAGGCCCGCGCCTATGCCGAGGCCGACTTCGCCACCCCGCACGAGGGCTTCGTGGACGCCTTTGCCGAGGCCTTCCCGGGCCGCGTGACCGGGCCGGTGCTGGATCTGGGCTGCGGTCCGGGCGATGTCTCGCTGCGCTTCGCCGCACGCTACCCGGACTGCGAGGTCGACGGCCTCGACGGCGCCACCGCGATGCTGGCGGCCGGCGAAGCGCTGATGGCCGGGCACCCGGCCGCGGGCCGCGTACACCTGGGCGAGGGCTGCCTGCCCGCGGACCGCGGGCCACGGGCTCCCTACGCGACGATCATCAGCAACTCCCTGCTGCATCACCTGCACGACCCGGCCACGTTGTGGCAGGCGATTGTGCGTGACGGCGCGCCCGGCGCGGCGGTGTTTGTCATGGACCTGCGGCGCCCGGACTCGACCGATGCGGTCCAGGCCCTGGTCGCGGAGTACGCGGCGGATGCCCCGGACGTGCTGCGCCGCGACTTCGAGCACTCCCTGCACGCCGCCTTCACGCCCGACGAAGTGCGCGATCAACTGACCGCGGCCGGGCTCGCGGGCTTCACGGTGACCGTCAGCTCGGATCGCCACATGACCATCGCCGGCCGTCTGCAGGAGAGCCTCTGATGCGCCTGGAATTCACCAAGATGCACGGCCTCGGCAATGATTTTGTGGTCATCGACGGTACGCGTCAGGCGATCCGGCTCGACGAGCCGGCGCTACGTCACCTGGCAGATCGCCACTTCGGCATCGGTTGCGACCAGATCCTGCTGGTGGAGCCGCCGGGCAATCCGGCGCAGGCTCTCTTTCGCTACCGCATCTTCAATGCCGACGGCTCCGAAGTGGAGCAGTGCGGCAACGGCGCACGTTGCTTCGCCCGCTTCGTGCGCGAACAGGGCCTGACCGAGGCTCGCGAGATTCCGGTCGAGACCCTCGGCGGGCGCATCGTGCTGCATGTCGAGGACGACGGGCAGGTCCGGGTAAACATGGGCCGGCCGGTATTCGATCCGGAAGCGATCCCGCTGATCGCCGAGGCCGAAGCCGAGCGCTACCAGCTGGAGGTCGACGGCGCACCGGTGACCTTCGGCGCGGTTTCGATGGGCAACCCGCACGCAGTACTGTTGCTGGACGATGTGGCGCACGCCCCGGTCGCCACGCTGGGGCCCCGGATCGAGAACCACCCGCGCTTCCCCAACCGGGTCAATGTGGGCTTTGCGACGATCGCCGATCGCGGCCATATCGTGCTGCGGGTTTTCGAGCGCGGGGTCGGCGAGACCCTGGCCTGCGGCAGCGGCGCCGCTGCTGCCATGGCGGTGGCGCGGCGTCTCGGGGCGGTGGATGAACGCGTGCGGGTGTCGCTGCCGGGCGGGGACCTTATGCTAAGCTGGACAGGAAACGCCGACGCGCCGGTCTTGCTGACCGGCCCGGCCACCACGGTATTCAACGGCTGGATCGAACTATGACTGGGCAACCCTCGAAAGCGTCCTCCGCCAAAGCGGAATCGCTGGCGACGCTCACCGCGACCGATGTCGAGGCCTATCTCCGGGATCACCCGGACTTCTTCCAGGATCACCTGCCCTTGCTGGACATCCTGCGCATCCCCCACCCGACGGGCGGCACGGTGTCGCTGCTGGAGCGGCAGATCACACTGCTGCGCGACAAGCACCGCGCCCTGGAACAGCAGATGGCCGAACTGGTGGAGCGCGCCCGCGACAACGAGCGCGTGGGCCTGCACCTGCACGAACTGGCCAAGACCCTGATGCGCGCCGAGAACCTGGACGCGGTGCTGGCACTTACCCAGGACGCGCTGCGCAACGAACTGGCGGCCGAGCGAGTCAGTATCCGCCTGGCAGCCCCGGAGGCCGACCCGCTGCATGCCCTGGAGTCCGGCGAACTGGCGACCTTCGACCCGCTGTTCGCGCGCGGCACGGCCCAGTGCGGCCGCGTCCCCGCGGAGATGCTCGACGTGTTGTTCGACGACACCGATGCCAGCATCGGCTCCGCGATTCTGATGCCACTGGGCAGCCAGGCCGATCCGATTGGCGTGCTGGGCCTCGCCAGCGAGTCACCGGACCGCTTCCAGCCCGACATGGGCACCTATTTTGTGACCCACATCGGCGAGTTGCTGGCCGAATCCATCCGCTGCCATGCCGAGCGGAACTCCGCGGCCGCCTGAGGAGCCCGCAGAAGACGCCGAGATCGCGGCGTTTCTCGCCCACCTGGGCGACGTTCGCGGACTTTCGCCACACACGCGCGCGGCCTACCGGCGTGATCTCGCCCTGCTCCGGCGGCACCACCATGGGGCCTGGGCAGACCTGACCACCGCCGATGTCCGGCGTATCGCCGGGCACCTGGCCCGCCAGGGCCGCCACCCGCGCTCGATCCAGCGTTTTCTCTCTGCGGTACGCGGCTTTCTCGCGCGCCTGGTCGAGACCGGCCGGATCGCGCACAACCCGGCTTCCGGCCTGCGCGGGCCACGCGCCGGACGCCCGCTGCCGCGCGATCTGGATGTCGATCAGGCCCAGCGGGCGCTCGCCGAGCCCGCGGATGGGGCCCCGCGGATCGACGACCCGCACCTGCGGCACCGCGACCAGGCGATGCTGGAACTGCTGTATTCCTCCGGGCTGCGCCTGTCGGAGCTTACCGGCCTGGACTGTACCGATCTGGACCTGGACGCCGGGCTGGTGCGGGTGCTGGGCAAGGGGCAACGCGAACGCAGCGTACCGGTCGGGCGCATGGCACGTGCGGCACTGCGTGCCTGGCTTCCGCTGCGGGGCGACTGGGCAGCCGCGGATGAGCCCGCACTGTTCGTGAGCCGCCGCGGCACGCGCATCGGCAATCGCAGCGTGCAGCGACGGGTCGCGGCGGCCGGAGAGCGCGCCGGACTGGAGGTGCACCTGCATCCGCACCGCCTGCGCCACGCCTTTGCCAGCCATCTGCTGGAATCCAGCGGTGACCTGCGCGCGATCCAGGAACTGCTGGGCCACGCGAATCTGGCAACCACCCAGATCTATACCCACCTGGATTTTCAGCACCTGGCACAGGTGTATGATGCCGCCCATCCCCGGGCGCGACGCGGGAAACCCGGTCGCTCCGGCTGAACCGCTACAATCCGCAGTCAGCCATTCCCATCCATTTCCGGCAGGAGATACCCGTGGAGCAGTTTCGTGGGACGACCATCGTTTGCGTGCGCCGGGACGGCGCGGTCACCCTGGGCGGAGACGGCCAGGTCTCGCTGGGCAATACGGTGATGAAGGGCAACGCGCGCAAGGTGCGGCGCGTTTACCACGACCGCATCCTGGCCGGTTTCGCCGGCGGCACCGCCGATGCCTTCACCCTGTTCGAGCGTTTCGAGGGCATGCTCGAGAAGCACTCCGGCAATATCACGCGCGCCGCCGTCGAACTCGCCAAGGACTGGCGCACCGACCGCGCCCTGCGCCGGCTGGAGGCACTGCTGGCGGTCTCCGATCGCGAGAACTCGTTCGTAATCTCCGGCAACGGCGACGTGATCGAGCCGGAGAACGCCCTGATCGCGATCGGATCGGGCGGACCCTACGCCCAGGCGGCGGCCCAGGCCCTGCTGGACAACACCACGCTGTCGGCGCGCGAGGTGGTCGAGAAAAGTCTGAACATCGCCGGCGATATCTGCGTCTACACCAACCATCACATCACGCTGGAGAGCCTGGACGCCGAGGACGCCTGACCGGCGCCGGACTCCCGCTCCCCACTTCAGGACTGTCTATCCCATGAGCGACATGACCCCCCGCGAGATCGTCCAGGAACTGGACCGCTACATCATCGGCCAGGACGAGGCCAAGCGTTCGGTCGCGGTTGCCCTGCGCAACCGCTGGCGGCGCCGCCAGCTCCCGGCCGAACTACAGCCCGAAGTCACGCCCAAGAACATCCTGATGATCGGCCCAACCGGCGTCGGCAAGACCGAGATCGCCCGCCGCCTGGCCAAGCTGGCCCACGCCCCGTTCATCAAGATCGAGGCCACCAAGTTCACCGAGGTCGGCTATGTCGGGCGCGACGTAGAGTCGATCATCCGCGACCTGGCCGAGGCCGCGGTCAAGCAGTTGCGCGACGAGGAGATGCAGCAGCACCGCAACCAGGCCGAGGACGCCGCCGAAGAACGCATCCTGGATGCCCTGCTGCCGCGCCCGCGCAACGCCGGCTTCTCCGAGTCCGAGCCGGACGACTCCAGCAGCGAGACCCGCCAGAAGCTGCGCAAGCGCCTGCGCGAGGGCGGCCTGGACGAGCGCGAGATCGACATCGAGGTGTCGCAGAACCCGCAGGGAGTGGAGATTATGACCCCGCCAGGCATGGAGGAGATGGCCAGTCAGCTGCAGTCGATGTTCCAGAACCTCGGCGGCCAAAAGACCCGCTCGCGACGACTGAAAATCGCCGATGCCCGGCGCCTGCTGGTCGACGAGGAGGCCGCACGCCTGGTCAACGAGGAAGAACTGAAGCTGAAGGCGATCGAGCGCGTCGAGCAAAGCGGCATTGTGTTCCTCGACGAGATCGACAAGGTCGCCAAGGGCAGCGAGAAGACCAGCGGTGGCGAGGTCTCCCGCGAGGGCGTGCAGCGCGACCTGCTGCCGCTGATCGAGGGCACCACCGTCTCCACCAAACTCGGCATGGTACGCACCGATCACATCCTGTTCATCGCCTCCGGGGCATTTCACCTGAGCAAACCCTCGGACCTGGTCCCGGAACTGCAGGGCCGCCTGCCGATCCGGGTCGAGCTGGAGGCGCTGTCGGTGGGCGCCTTCGTGCGCATCCTGACCGAGCCCACCGCCTCGCTGACCGAACAGTACACCGCGCTGATGAAGACCGAGGGCGTGGAACTTCGGTTCGAGGAGGACGGCGTGCGCCGTCTGGCCGAGGTCGCGCATGACGTCAACGCACGCACCGAAAACATCGGGGCCCGTCGGCTGCACACGGTCCTGGAACGCCTGCTGCAGGAGGTGGCCTATCAGGCCCCCGACGTGGCCGGGCCGGTGATCGTGGATCGCGAATTCGTCGACCAGCGCCTCGGCGACCTGGTGCAGGACGAGGACCTTTCCCGCTACATTCTCTGATTCGAGTTCCCGGAACCCCAGGAGGCACCAATGAGCGGCAGCACCCATCGCCCCACCGACATCCAGCTGCACCAGAAGTCGCGCATCCTCGAGCTGCGCTACAGTGACGGCGCACACTTCGAGCTGCCCTGCGAGTTCCTGCGCGTGTATTCGCCGTCGGCCGAAGTACGCGGGCATGGCCCGGGCCAGGAGACGCTGCAGATCGGCAAGGAAAACGTGAACATCACCGCGATCGAGCCGGTCGGCAACTACGCGGTGAAGCTCGTGTTCTCCGACGGCCACGACACCGGCATCTACGACTGGGACTACCTCCATCACCTGGGAACGGAACAGGAGAGCCTGTGGCAGGATTACCTGGACCGGCTGCAGGAAGCCGGCCACGAGCGCAAGACCCACTGACGCGGCGAACCGAATGAACGACGAATCCGGCAACACCCATTTCGGCTACCAGACCGTCCCGGAGTCCGAGAAGGCCTCCCGGGTCGGCGAGGTCTTTCACTCGGTGGCCGCGCGCTACGACCTGATGAACGACCTGATGTCGATGGGCGTCCATCGCCTGTGGAAACGCCACACGGTCGAGCGGGCCGGCGTGCGCCCCGGGATGCGGATCCTCGACCTGGCGGGCGGCACTGGCGATCTGGCCGGCGCCTTTGCCCCGCGCATCGGGCCCGAGGGCCGCGTGGTGATCTGCGACATCAACGCCTCGATGCTGGAGGCCGGGCGCGACCGCATGCTGGACGAGGGCCATGTCGGCAATCTCGACTATGTGCAGGCCGATGCCGAACAGTTGCCCTGGCCGGACGAATCCTTTGACCGGGTGACCATCGCGTTCGGGCTACGCAACGTGACCCGCAAGGAACGCGCGCTGGCCGAGATGCACCGCGTTCTGAAGCCGGGCGGACGCGTACTGATCCTGGAATTTTCGCAGCCGGTGGCGCCGCTGCGTCCGGCCTATGACCTGTACTCGTTCAAGCTGCTGCCGCTGATGGGCCAGGTCGTGGCCAACGACGCTGACAGCTACCGCTACCTGGCCGAATCGATCCGCATGCACCCGAACCAGGAGACCCTGGCCGGCATGATGCGCGATGCCGGGCTGGAGCGCGTGGAGTACGACAACCTGACCGGCGGGATCGTCGCGCTGCACCGCGCGACCCGCCTGTAGCGAACCGGGTTCCGCGCGATGGCCAAGCCTCTACCCCTTCCCAGCCCCCTGACCGCGGTCGCCGAACACCTGCTGAACGAGCGCCTGCGCACGGCCCCGCCGGAGGCCCGGGCACGGCTGGCCGGACGCGCGATCGCGGTACGGATCGACCCACCCGGCATCGCCTTCTCCCTGGTCGGGGCGGCCGACCGCCTGCAGGTGGTCGGCGGGCTCGAGGACCCGGCGGACGTGCTGCTTTCCGGCTCGCCGCTGGCGCTGGCCGCGGCGCTCGGGCGCGATGACCGCTCCGGCCTGGCACTCGACGGCGATGCCACGGCCCTGTCGGACCTGCGCCACGCGCTGAACGCGGCCGAACACGACTGGGAGGCGCTATTCGAGCGCATCGCCGGGGTGGGCGCGGCCGCTCCGGTACGCCGCCTGCTGGAAGGCACACTGACCGGACTGCGCCACGGCGCCCGCCGCAGCGTGGAGGACGTAGTCGACTATGCGCGCGACGAAGCCGAGTGGCTGCCGCCCGGGGGCGCGTTCGAGGCGTTCGCCGAAGACGTCGCCGATCTGCGTGACGATGTCGCGCGGCTGGAGGCCCGCCTGCGCCAGCTCGAGACCGGTCACGCGACCCTCGACAACCACCGGCAGGGCTGATGCGACGCGCGCTGTACCGGGGCCTGCGGCTGTGGACCATTGCGCGGGTCCTGATCCGCTACCGCCTGGATGTCATCCTGTTCACGCTGAAGCCGCTGCGGCCACTCAGTTTCCTGCTCTACCTCGCCCCGTGGAACTGGTTCCGGCGCACCCGCGGAACGCGCGGGGAGCGTATCCGCCGCGCGCTGGAGGACCTCGGCCCGATCTTCATCAAATTCGGGCAGATGCTCTCCACGCGCCGCGACCTGCTCCCGGACGACATCGCGATCGAGCTGGCGCGCCTGCAGGACCGGGTACCGCCGTTCCCCAGCGACCAGGCGCGCGCGGTGATCGAGCGCGAACTCGAGCGCCCGGTCGCGATTGCGTTTGCCAGCTTCGAGGACACCCCGATTGCGTCCGCATCCATCGCCCAGGTGCACGCGGCCACGCTGCAGGACGGACGCGAGGTGGTGGTGAAGGTGGTCCGCCCCGGCATCCTCAAGACCATCCGCGCCGACCTGGATGTAATGCATTTCGTTGCCGACCTCGCGGACCGCTACTGGTCGGAGGCCAAGCGCCTGCGCCCGCGCGAGGTGGTGGACGAATACGAAAAGACCATCACCGACGAACTGGACCTGATCCGCGAGGGCGCGAACGCCGCCGCGATCCACCGCAACTTCGAGGACAGCCACCTCCTCTACATCCCGGAGATCATCTGGGATTACACCCGCCGCAGCGTACTGGTGATGGAGCGCATCGGCGGCCTCCCGGTGGCCGATGTGGCCGCCCTGCGCGAACGCAACGTGGACCTCAAGCTGCTGGCCGAACGCGGCGTGGAGATCTTCTTCACCCAGGTGTTCCAGCACAACTTCTTCCACGCCGACATGCACCCGGGCAACATCTTCGTCGATGCCACCCACCCGGACGACCCGACCTACCTGGCCGTGGACTTCGGCATCGTCGGCTCGCTGCTGGACTCCGACCAGCGCTATCTGGCCGAGAACTTCCACGCCTTCTTCAACCGCGATTACCGCCGCGTGGCCGAACTGCACGTGGAATCCGGCTGGGTCCCGAAGGACACCCGCGTCGACGAGTTCGAGGCGGCGATCCGCACTGTGTGCGAACCGATCTTCCAGCGCCCGCTGGACGAGATCTCCTTCGGCCAGGTCCTGCTGCGCCTGTTCCAGACCGCGCGCCGCTTCAACATGGAGGTCCAACCGCAACTGGTGCTGCTGCAGAAGACCCTGCTGAACATCGAGGGCCTGGGCCGCCAGCTCTACCCCCAGCTCGACCTGTGGACCACCGCCAAGCCGTTCATCGAGAAATGGATGCACGAACGCATGGGTGTGCGCGCGTTCATCCGCAATGCGCAGCAGCACCTGCCGCGCCTGCTGGCGCACCTGCCGGAACTGCCGATGCACCTGGAGAAGGCCCTGACGATCGAGGAGCAGCGTGCCGAGCGCGACGCCGCGCTACGCCAGCAAATCCGCGAGCTGGAAGAGGGCCTGCGCCGCCAGAACCGACGACGCCATGAGGCCTGGGGCGGCGCGGGACTGCTCGCCCTGGCGGGGCTCGCCACACAGCTGGAGGTCTCCACCTGGCTGGGCCTGGCCTGGCCGGTCTGGCCGCTGGGCCTGCTTGGTGCAGCGATGCTGTTGTTCAGCCTGCGCCCGGGCCCCTACCGTCGCCCCGTCGACCGCGGCTGACTACCTCCCTTTCCGTGGCAGCGGCCGCTGGGTGTGTTCTCCCAATAATGCGAAAGAGAGCAGCCTCTGGCGGACGAAGACCGGCGGGCGTCCGGTCGCCGGGGGGCTCGGCTCCCACAGGGGCCAGGGCGGCCGAGTCCGCCCGGGTTCAGACATCGAGCAGTAAGCGCGCCGGGTCCTCGATGGCCTCCTTGATCGCGACCAGGAACTGCACCGCCTGGGCGCCATCGACCAGGCGGTGGTCGTAGGACAGGGCCACGTACATCATGGGCCGGACCACCACCTCGCCATCCACCGCGACGGGACGCTCCTTGATCGCGTGCATGCCGAGGATCGCGCTCTGCGGCGGGTTCAGGATCGGCGTGGAGAACAGCGAGCCGAACACGCCTCCGTTGGTAATGGTGAAGGTGCCGCCGCGCAGTTCGTCGATGTCCAGCTTGCCGTCTCGGGCACGCTCGGCGAAGTCGCGGATGCGCCGTTCGATGTCCGCAATCGAGGCGTTGCCGGTATCGCGCAGCACCGGCACCACCAGTCCGCGCGGCGACGACACCGCGATGCCGATGTCGCTGTAGTGATGGTAGACGATCTCCTCGCCGTCGAGTGCTGCGTTGATCACCGGAAAACGTTCCAGCGCGTGCGTGGCCGCGGCCACAAACAGCCCCATGAAGCCGAGCTTGGTGGAGTGGCGCTTCTCGAAGGTCTCCTTGTAGCGTCCGCGCAGGGCCATCGCCGCGGACATGTCGATCTCGTTGAAGGTGGTCAGCATCGCGGTGGACTGCTTGGCCTCCAGCAGCCGCTCGGCGATGCGCGCGCGCAGCCGCGTCATCGGGACGCGCTCGATGCGCTCGGCGCGGTCCGCCGGCTCGACCTCGCGTGCCGCAGGGCGAACGGATGCGCCGGAATCCTTCGCCTGCGCGGCCGTACGGGTGCCCACCCCCGTGGCTCGCTGGTCACGAACGCGCTCCACATCCTCGCGCTGGATACGCCCGTCTTCTCCGGTCCCGTCGACCTCCCCGGCGCTGAGTCCGGCCTCCTGCAACAAGCGCCGAACGGAGGGAGAGGGCGGAGGCGCACTGCTGGCTTCCTCCGTTGCCGCACGGGAGGCGCCGGACTCGGCGGCGGGCTGAGCGGCGGCGCGTTCCTCCGTTGCCTCGGCGGCCTGGGCGGGCTCGGCAGGCCGCGCCCGATCCTCTGTCTTCGCCGCCGCCGGTGCTCCACTGGCCTCGTCTTCCGGGTCCTCCGTCGCGGCCTCGGCCGCCCCCAGATAGCCCAGCACGGCATCGGCCTTGACCACGTCGCCCTCGCTGACGGACAGCTCGAGCAGGGTGCCCGGGCTGGGCGCCGAGACCTCGAGCACGACCTTGTCGGTCTCCAGCTCGGCGATCAGTTCGTCGCGCTTTACGGTATCGCCGGCCTTCTTGTGCAGGGCGATGACGGTCGCGTCGGCGACCGACTCGGGGAGTTCCGGGACCTGGATCGGGGTACGATCGGATGCCATTTCGCTTCCTTGTGCTGTACGTCAGTGTCGAAGGTTCAGGGAGTCGGGTGCGGGGTGTCGCGCGAGCTGATCGGCCCGAAGGCGCGTTCGAGCAGGTCCTTCAGCTGTGCCTTGTGCACCTCGGGATAGCCGACGGCGGGCGCGGCGGCCGGGGGCCGGGCGACCGCGTGCAGGGTCTGGCCACGCACCGCCAGCAACGGGTTGATGCGCGGGGCGACGAACTCCAGGTAGCCCTGGTTCTCCGGCTCGTCCTGCACCCATACGAACTCGTCGGCCTCCGGGTAGCGGCCGAGCAACTCGGTCAGGCGTTCCTCGGGGAAGGGGTAGCACTGTTCCAGCCGCAGGATCGCGGTATCGGCGTGCTCGCCCTCGGCCTGGCGCGAGGCCAGGTCGTAGAAGATCCGCCCGCTGGTCAGCAGCACCCGCCGCACCTTGCCGGGATCCTCGATGCGGGCGTCGTCGATCACCGTCTGGTACTGGCCGGTGGTCAGCGCCTCGAGATCGGAGACGGCATCCTTGTGTCGCAAAAGGCTCTTCGGCGTCATCACGATGAGCGGCTTGCGATAGGGTCGCAGCATCTGGCGGCGCAGCAGGTGGAACATCTGCGCCGGCGTGGTCGGCACGCAGACCTGCATGTTCTCCTGCGCCGCGAGCTGCAGGAAGCGTTCGGGGCGCGCCGAGGAATGCTCCGGCCCCTGCCCTTCGTAGCCGTGCGGCAGCAGCAGGGTCAGACCGGACAGGCGCCCCCACTTCTGCTCGCCGGAGGAGATGAACTGGTCGATCACCACCTGGGCGCCATTAACGAAGTCACCGAACTGCGCCTCCCAGATGACCAGGGCCTCGGGCGCGGCGGTCGCGTAACCATATTCGAAGGCCAGCACGCCCTCCTCGGATAGCAGGGAATCAATCACCAGGAAGCGCGGGTGGTCCGGATCCAGCCGCCGCAGCGGCACGATGGCCTTGCCGGTTTTCTGGTCGTGCAGCACCGCATGGCGGTGAAAGAAGGTGCCGCGGCTGGAGTCCTGCCCGGACAGGCGGATGCGGTAGCCATCCTGGATCAGCGCGCCATAGGCCAGGGTCTCGGCCGCGCCCCAGTCCAGCGGCTGCTCGCCCCGCGCCATGGCCACGCGGGCCTCCAGGATCTTTTTCACGCGGTCGTTGGGATGAAAACCCTCCGGGGGCGTGGACAGCTGCTCCAGCGTGCGCGCCAGCCGGTCCGCGGGGGCACCGGTGTCCACGTCCTGATCCCAGGTCTGGTTCAGGTAGGGGCCCCAGTTGGTGGAAGAACCGGCGTGCCCGTTGCGCTCGCGCAGCAGTGACAGGGCCACCGGCTTGCCGGCATCCAGGCGCCCGCGGTAGTCCTCCAGTGCCTGCTCCTGTGCGTCCTCGGTGGTCAGCCCCTCGCGGATCAGGTGCCGGGCGTAGCGCTCGCGGGTGGTCGGCAGCTCGCGGATCCGGTGGTACATGCGCGGCTGAGTGGCCGCCGGCTCGTCCGCCTCGTTGTGCCCCTGGCGGCGATAACAAACGAGATCGATGACCACGTCCTTGCCGAAGCGCATGCGGTAGTCGAGCGCCATCTGGGTCACGAATACCACCGCCTCGGGGTCGTCGCCGTTCACGTGCAGGATCGGCGCGTTCACCATCTTGGCGACATCGGTTGCGTAATGCGTCGAACGTGCATCTTTCAGGGTCGAAGTCGTAAACCCGATCTGGTTGTTCACCACCACGTGCACGGTGCCCTTGGTGGAGAACCCCCGGGTTTGAGACATGTTCAGGGTCTCCATCACCACGCCCTGCCCGGCAAACGCGGCATCGCCATGGATCACGATCGGCATCACGCGGTTGCCCTTGCGGTCGCCGATGCGCACCTGGCGCGCGCGCACCGAGCCCTCCACCACCGGGGTCACGATCTCCAGGTGCGAGGGATTGAAGGCCAGGGCCAGACGCACGGCACCGCCCGGGGTTTCCAGATCCGACGAGAACCCCATGTGGTACTTCACGTCCCCGGTCCCGCGGTCATCGCGCGGGCGCCCCTCGAATTCGTTGGCCAGTTCTTCCGGGGACTTGCCGAACAGATTGACCAGCACGTTCAGACGCCCGCGATGGGCCATGCCGACCACGAGCTCCTGCAGGCCCCGCGCACCCCCTCGCTGGACCAGTGCGTTCAGAAGCGGGATCAGGCTCTCCGCCCCCTCCAGGGAAAAACGCTTCTGGCCGACATAGCGCCGGTGCAGATACCGCTCCAGCCCCTCGGCCGCGGTCAGGCGTTCGAGAATGGCCAGGCGCGTGTCGGAGTCGAAGCCGAAGCGGCCATGCGCGGATTCCAGGCGCTCCTGCAGCCAGCGCTTCTCGTCGGTGGCCATCAGGTGCATGTATTCCGCGCCGATGCTGGCGCAGTAGGTCTCCTTCAGGACCCTCTCGATCGTATCCAGGGAGACCCGGCCGTCGATGAACAGCGAACCGGGGTCAAAGGTCACATCGGGCCCGACGCGATCCAGGCCGTGGTGCTCGCGGCTCAACTCGCGTGGCGGCTCCGGCGACTCGCGCTCCAGCGGATCAAGGCGCGCGCCGAAGTGGCCGAGGTAGCGGTAGGCATTAATGAACTGCAGCACGCGGATCTGCAGCTGCTCGTGCTCGAGATCCGGACGATCGGTCGATCGCCGGCGGCGTTCAGGACGCCCCGCGCCCTCCAGCGAGCGAAAATAGTCGGCCCAGGCCGGCGGTACCGAGTCGGGGTCTTCGCGGTAGTGCTCCAGCAGCCCTTCGGCAAAGGCGAGGTTGTCCGGGTGCAGTTCCTGGCCGGAGACGGGGCTGTCCAGCCGGTGCCGGGATGGCATCTCGTTCATTCGCGGTCTTCCCATTCCTGATGCGCCTACCCTTGTGACTCCCTCGGCGCGCGAGGTTCCTTGGAGACACCGTGGCGCTTCGACGCAGGCTGGGTTCGAGAGTAGCGCGTTTGCCCGGCCGAAGGCACACGGCCCGCATGCGGAACGTGCGATTCCGGCGCGCTTTCCCTACCATTCGCGCATGGATGTCTCCCCCCTGCTCGATTCCCTGAAC
>SKNJ01000289.1 GCA_007120575.1 Thioalkalivibrio sp. | reverse complement strand
TCGGCAAGGCGGTCAAGAAGGACAAGTCCTGCACCACCGTCGAATCCGGCAAGTGGGTGGGTCCGGCGAAGACCCCGGTCACTGGCGAAGTGACCGAGACCAACGACAAGGTGGCCGCGAACCCGGGTCTGATCAACGAGGACCCCTATGGCGAGGGCTGGCTGATCAAGCTGAAGCCGGAAGACTGGGACGGCGAAACGGCGGACCTGAAGACCGGGTCCGACGCGCTGGCCGCGTTTGAAGCGAAGATGGAGGCGGACGGCTTCGGCGGCTGCTGAGCACGTTACGTCCGGAGAGGCCGCCGCGCGTTAGGCGGCCTCTTTTTTTCGGTAATACCCGAGTAAAACGTTCAACAAAATAACGCCCCGGAGCACGCCGATGTCGAGCTGGAACGAGGTAATCCGGCGGGTCGAACCGCTGGAAGATGTCCCCGTCGATCGCGCCCTGATAGACGACCTCCAGCGACGTCTCCAGCAGGCACCGGATCCCGGGGCGGTGCATTTCTATACCCCGACCTTCAAGTCCTACCAGTCCAGCGAGATCGCGGACTGCGGCAAGAGCGCCTGGCCGGCCATGTCGATCACCGGCGGCGACTGCAAGCTGGCCTGCGACCACTGCAAGGCCAAGATCCTCGAGCCGATGATCCCGGTGCGCACGCCCGAGGACCTGTGGCGGGAGGTCAATGGGGTGATCGAGTCCGGTGCGCAGGGCATGCTCCTGACCGGTGGCTCGAATCATCGCAACGAGGTCGAGTACGATCCGTATTACTCGACCATCCGGCGGATCAAGGACGAATTCCCGGATTTCCGCATCGCAATGCACACCGCCCTGGTCGACGACGATATCGCGCGCTGCATGGAGCAGGCCGGGATCGATGCCGCCATGATGGACGTCATTGGCGCTCAGGACACCATTACGCAGGTCTACCACCTGCGCCGCAGCGTGGATGATTTCGAGCGGACGCTCGAGAGTCTGGTGAATACCCGCATGAAGGTGGTGCCGCATATCGTCATCGGTCTGCACTACGGCAAGCTTCTGGGCGAGTGGAATGCGCTCGAGATGCTCGCGCGCCACCTCCCGGATGCGGTCGTGCTGGTGGTGGTGATGCCGTTCTATGCGCCGGCCAGCCGCCCGTTCGAGACCCCGGATGTACACGCGGTCGGGCGGTTCTTCCATGACGCCCGCGAGCGCCTGGGCGAAACCCCGCTGCTGCTGGGCTGCGCGCGTCCGCCCGGCGAGGCCAAGAGCCAGATCGACAGCTATGCGGTGATGGCCGGGCTGTCCGGGATCGCGCATCCCGCCGAGGGTGTGGTCGAACTGGCGGCGCGGTTGGGCAAGAAGGTGCGCGTGACGCCGGCGTGCTGCTCGATCGCAGTGGGCGATGAGGTGATGGCCGAGGATGCCGGGGATGCCAGTGGCGTGGAGCTCGACCTCGACACCATCGTGGCCGAAGAGGCGCGGCGCCGCGAACAGGAGCGCAAGGCCCGTCAGGGGCTGGGTGGCATTCGCGTGGTCAGCGAGAGAAACACCGAAGCCGGAGGGGGGTGTCATGCCTGAGCGAGACCAGAATACGTTACGGATCCTGGACACGGGTCTGCGCCGCGCCGCCGAGAACATGGCGTTCAATCGTGCGCTGCTGGAGTGCCACCAGGAGGGTACTTCCCCGCATACCCTGCGTTTTTTGCAGTTCGAGCCTTGCGCGCTGGTGGGGTTTCACCAGAACGTGGATCAGGAGATCAGCACCGAGTACTGCGAGGCCAATGGCATCGCGATCCAGCGCCGCATCACCGGCGGGGGGGCGATTTATTTCGATGCCACCCAGCTCGGCTGGGAACTGTACCTCGACAAGCGTTTCCTGGGCAGTGCCGATATGGGCCGGATCGCCGAGCGGATCTGCAATGCGGCCGCGGCTGGAATCCGGACCCTGGGGGTGGACGCCCGCTTCCGTCCTCGCAATGACATCGAGGTCGATGGCCGCAAGATCTCCGGTACTGGGGGTGCCTTCGATGGCGAATCCATCCTGTACCAGGGCACCTTGCTGATCGAGTTCGATGTCGAGGATATGCTGCGTATCCTGCGTATCCCGGCGGAGAAGCTCTCCAACAAGGCGATCGAGTCCGCGCGCGACCGGGTGGTGAATCTGGCGACCCTGCTGGACGAGATGCCCTCGCTGGAGGTGGTGAAGGACGCCATCGCGCGGGCCTTTGCCGAGGAGTTCGCGGTTCGGACTGCGCCTGGTGAGCTGTTGCCGGCGGAACGCTCGGCATTCGACCGCGCCCTGGCGGACATCGACACCGGGGAGTGGGTCTACCAGCGCAACCGCCCGGCGACCGATGCCCCGATGTTCGAGGCCCTCCACAAGTCGGAGGGTGGTCTGATGCGCGTGGGGGTGGCGCTGGACCCGGAACGTCGGCGTCTGAAACAGCTGTGGATTACCGGCGACATCTTCGTGAAGCCGGCGCGTACGATTGCGGATCTTGAAGCGGCCCTGCGCGACACGCCGCAGGCCGAGATGGAGGATCGCGTGCGCGCGTTCTTCACCGCGCGCGACGTCGAGATGTTGCAACTGACGGTCGATGACTTCATCGCGGCCATCCAGTCGGCCCTGGCGCAAGCCGAGGTCGATCAGGCCGCCGAGTGATGCGCCTGTCCGGGGGTGGTTCGTGATGCTGCCTGCTGCCGTGGATGTGCTGGTGGTTGGCCTGGGCCCGGGCGGGGCCTCGGCCGCGCGGGTGTGCGCGGCGGCCGGCCGGTCGGTGCTTGCGATCGAGCGCAACCGGACGTTCGGCGAGCCGGTGCAATGCGCCGAATTCATCCCCAATCCGATGGGCGCCTACGCGCGCCACGACGGGGTGCTGCGCCAGCGCATCGATTCGATGCAGAGCTTCCTGCCCTCCGGGGCGGTGGAGAACTCCGACTTCCCCGGCCTGATGGTTGATCGCGCCGAATTCGACCGCGCGATCATCCGTGCCGCCGACGCGAACGGCGCGCAACTGGTCACGTCGGCCTCCCTGGTGGCGGTCGATGCCAGGGGGCATCTTGCGCGAATCCGGCAGGCCGGTGTCGAACACGTGGTCGGTTACCGCGTGCTGATCGCGGCCGACGGCCCACATTCCCCGGTTGCCGAGTCGCTGGGCCTGCCGGCCCTGCCGGTGGTGCAGACCCGCCAGTACACCGTGCCGCTGAACCGTCCGTATACCGCCACCGACGTCTGGTTGTCCGACGACTATCCGGGGGGATATGCGTGGTTGTTCCCCCGGGGCGAATGGGCCAACCTGGGCCTGGGCGCCGACAAGCGCATCGCCGGAGATCTGAAGACCCCACTGGACGCGCTGCATGCCCAGCTGGTGGAGCAGGGCCTGGTGGGGGGGGAGATCCGCTACCGCACCGGCGGGGCGATCCCGGTTGGCGGACTGCGCGACTCGCTGATCCGGGGTGATGTGCTCTTCGTCGGTGACGCGGCGGGCCTGACCCATCCGATCACCGGAGCCGGCATCGCCGCCGCAGTGGTCTCGGGCGAGGCCGCCGGCGAGGCAGCGATCGGTCACCTCCACGGGGACGCCGAGGCCCTGGCCGATTACGATGAGGAGATGCACGACCAGTACGGGCCCGCTCTCGAGCGGGCCTGCGAGCGCCGCGCCTTTCTCAACGAGCACTGGCGAACCCCGCGCGCGCAGGATGACGCCGTGCAGCGCCGCGGATGGATTGCATTTTCCGAATATTTCAACGATGGTGACCGGGCTGCGTAGGCGGCCGGGCTGCCCCGATCCCGCTGGAGGAATCCCATGAGTGCAAGTGCAGAGGACATGGTCGCGCCGATCAACTTCTATCGGCCCGACTATCACATCAAGACTCCGGACATGCGTTCGCCGGAGTACGTGCAGATGTCCACCGCGGCCGCGATCACGCTGGGCCTGGTGCCGGGGACCATGCATCGCACGGCCTGCACGCACTGCCTGAACCTCCTGGTGACCTATCCGGAAGGCTGCCGCGCCAACTGCTCCTACTGCGGCCTGGCCCGCCACCGCGAGGAATCGCGCGACTATGCCGACCGCAACTTCATCCGCGTCGACTGGCCGACCGCCAAGTACGACGAAGTGATCGAACGCGTAAAGAACCACGCCGATGCCGGCCAGTTCGAACGCATGTGCATCTCCATGATCACGCATCCAAACTCCGACGCCGACACCGTCGAGCTGCTGGAGCGCTGGGTCGCCGAGGTTAACCATATCCCGGTGTCGATCCTGTCCAATCCGACCACCATGAGCTATGAAGACCTCCAGCTCCTGCGCGACAAAGGCGCGGACATCTTCACCGTCGCACTGGACGCGGTGACCCCGGAGATCTTCGAGCGGACCCGCGGCAAGGCGGTCGAGAGCCCGCATAGCTGGGACAAGTACTGGCAGTCCATCGAGTGGGCCGCCGAGATCTTCGGGCCGGAAAAGTTCGGCGCGCACCTGATCTGTGGCATGGGCGAGACCGAGGAAGAGATCCTGCAGGTCTGCCAGCGCATCCGTGACCTGGGTGGCCACAACCACATGTTTGCCTTCTTCCCGGAAGAGGGCTCGCTGATGGAGGACTGGAACCCGGTCCCGCGTGACCAGTGGCGCCGCGTGCAGCTGGGTCGCTTCGTGATTGACTACGCCGGGGGGCGTATCGACGACATGAAGTTCAACGCGGATGGCCAGGTGGTGGACTTCGGTCTGCCGCAGTCCGAGGTTGAGGAACTGATCGCCTCCGGCAAGCCGTTCCAGACCT
>SKNJ01000062.1 GCA_007120575.1 Thioalkalivibrio sp. | reverse complement strand
GGCCTGGAGCTCCCGGGCACGGGCCGCCAGGCGGGCGTCCTCCGGCGTGCGTAACTGGCTGACGGCCAGGTGGCCCTGCCCCGTCGCGGCCCACTGGGCCAGCCAGCGGGCCACGTGGGCGAGTGTGGACCCAGTGGCCTCGGGCTCGATCCGCAGCAGGGCGTGCCAGCCGGCGCGGGTCTCAGTGGGCAGGGTGTCGAGATCGGCCTGCGTCAGGCGGTAGTGGCCCTTGTCCGCCACCCCGCGGGCCCGGGTGATCAGTCGGCACAGGGCTCGGTAACCCGCTGCATTGCGTACCAGCAGGGTCAGGGTGGGGCCATCGGCAAGTCGAAAGGTCGTGCCCAGGATCAGGTGCAGCTCGCAGTCCTTCGCCGCCGCGTGCGCGCGTACCGCGCCGGCCAGCGAGGCGATATCGGTCAGCGCCAGCGCGCGATAGCCCAGCGCCCGCGCCCGCTCGACCAGCTCCTCCGGATGCGAGGCCCCGCGCAGGAACGAGAAGTTGCTGAGCGCGGTCAGCTCGGCATAAGCCGGGGCGGGTTCGGGCGGGGATAGCTGGCGGTCCATAACTGTATATTTGAACAGTTATCGGGCTGGCGGCAAGTCGGACCCGGGGCCTTGTCAGCCGGGTTCGCAACGGGCGGGGGGTTCCGGGCGTATCCCGTTGGTGCGAAATAACCTGGTGGTTAGAGGGGCGCGTGGGCCATCAGGAGGCGTCCTCCAGGCCGGCGCCGATGCGGGCCAGACGGGCGGCGCCGGCCGCGGCGTCGTCGTTGTCGGCACTGGTGACGGGCAGTCCCAGGATGCGGCTGCGGATGCGGTTCCATACGGTGTTGCGCGCCCCGCCACCGAGGGTCACGATACGCTCCACGCGCGGCGCCCCCAGCTCGGTCAGGCAGCGATAACCGTCCCGTTCGACCCGGGCGATGCCTTCCAGGATCCCTTGCAGGAAACGCGCGTCGTCTTCCGGGCGCGGGGTGAGGCGCGGGTCCAGCGCCGGGTCATTGACCGGGAAGCGCTCGCCGGTGCGGGGCAGTGGCACGTAGTCCAGACCGCTGTCGGTCTCCGGGTCGAGTTCGGCGCTCAGATGTTCCAGCGTGGCGTCGTCGAAATACTTCCGGAGCACCGCGCCGCCACTGTTGGAGGCGCCGCCCACCAGCCACTGGCCTCGCAGGTGATGGCTGTAGACCCCCATCTCGGGGGCATAGACCGGTTGCGGCGCCAGCTGCTTGATGACCAGGGTCGAACCCAGGCTGGTGACCCCGGTGGCGGTATCGCCAACTCCCGAGGCCAGGAATCCGGCGATGCTGTCGGTCGTGCCGGCGACCACGCGGCAGCGCGGATCGAGGTGCAGCGATTCTGCCACCTCCGGGGCGATCGGCCCGAGCGGGGTACCGGCCGGGACCACGTCCGGGAGCAGGCCGGCATCGGGCCCCAGCACGTCCGCCAGCCATTCCGGCCAGCTCTGCTGAAGGGCGTCGTAGCCGAGCTTCAGGGCATTGTTCTCGTCCATCACGTCGAAGCGCCCGCGCAACCGGCCGGCAATCCAGTCGGCCTGGTGCAGCACCCGGCGGACGCCGGACAGACCCTCGTGACGGCGCAGCCACAAAAGTTTGGCGGCGGAGCTGCTGGGGCTGTGGACCGCCGCTCCGGCCGGCGCGACCCCGGCCAGGATGGTTGTGGTATCGGTGGCACGCGCGTCGTTGTACATCAGTGCCGGGTGCGTAGGCCTTCCGCTGGCATCCAGGCGCAGCAGGGTGGCCGAGGTGCCGTCCACCGCGATCACGGCCGGCGCGCCATTCAGTTGTTCCGCGACCTCCCGCAGCAGTTCGCGTACCAGCCGCCACCACACCATCGGGTCCTGTTCGGCGCGGCCTTCCGCGTCACTCTCGGACTCCGGGAGGGCGCGTTGTGCGGTATGCAGACGGGAGCCATCCGGCGCCAGCAGGGCGACCCGGATCCCGGAGGTCCCGAGATCAATGCCGATCGCGTGCAACGGACGTCCCCGGGTCCGCCCGCTCAGATCTCGAAGCCCATCGGGCTGCGGGTGGGCGGGGGCAGGGTCACGGATTCCGGCGGCGTCCAGTCGGGCTGGCGATGCTCGGCGACCACCGAGGTGTAGATCCCGCCGCGCACGTTGAAGTACGAGGTCAGGCGCATGAAGCGTGGTTCGGTGGCGGCGACCAGGTCGGCCAGAATCCGGTTGGTGACCGCCTCGTGGAAGGCACCCTCGTCGCGGAACGACCACATGTAGTTCTTCAGCGACTTCAACTCGACGCATTTCCGGTCCGCGACATACTGCAGGTGCAACTCGGCAAAGTCCGGCTGGCCGGTCGCCGGACACAGGCAGGTGAATTCCGGGATCCGGATGTAGATCGCGAAGTCGTTTTCCGGTGCCGGGTTGTCAAAGGTCTCGAGCGTCTTGCTGGGCTGGCTGGGCATGCGGTGTTTCTCTGTCGGGTGGATGGCAGGTCATGATCTGGTATTGCCACCGGCATCGCCCCGCGGGGACCTGATTTCGTGAAGCGGTCGGGTCCGGATGTGGTCACGGTGTCGGTGGAAGCGTGTACCATTCTACCCCCGACACTGCGATAACGGACATCGCCCAACCGTGCGACTCGCCCGAATCAAGCTGGCCGGCTTCAAGTCGTTTGTGGACCCGACCACCCTCGTCCTGCCCGGAAACCGGGTTGGCGTGGTCGGGCCGAACGGCTGTGGAAAGTCGAATACCATCGACGCGGTACGCTGGGTGATGGGCGAGTCCTCGGCCAAGCATCTGCGCGGCGACTCCAGCGAGGACGTGATCTTCAACGGCTCTTCCAGCCGCAAGCCGGTTGGGCAGGCCTCGATCGAGCTGGTGTTCGACAACTCCGACGGGCGCCTGGGCGGCGAGTACAGTGCCTACGGCGAGATCTCGGTGCGGCGCGCCCTGACCCGCGATGGCCAGTCCAAGTACTTCCTCAACGGTCAGCGCGCGCGCAAGCGCGACGTGGTGGACCTGTTCCTGGGGACAGGACTGGGCCCGCGCAGCTACGCAATCATCGAGCAGGGCATGATCGCGCGCCTGATCGAGGCGCGCCCCGAGGAGCTGCGCGTGTACCTGGAAGAGGCCGCCGGCATCTCCAAGTACAAGGAACGCCGTCGCGAGACCGAGAATCGCGTGCGCCACACCCGCGAGAACCTGGAGCGTCTGGACGATGTGCGCGACGAGGTCGCCAAGCAGGCCGAACGTCTGAACCGCCAGGCGGCTACCGCCGAGCGCTATCAGGACCTGGCGGCGCAGCGCCGCCGCAAGCGGGCGGAAGCAGTGCTGCTGCGGCTGCGCGTGCGCGAGGCGGAACTGGAGTCCAGCCGGAGCAGGATCAACGAGGCCGAGACCGCGCTGGCTGCTGCGCAGGCCGAGGCGCAGAAGGCCCGCACCGAGACCGAACAGCAGCGCCAGCAGCGGGTCGATCTGGAGGCCGCGGTTACCCGGGCCCAGACCACGTACTACGATCATGCGGCCGAGGTCTCGCGCCTGGAGCAGTCGATTCGTCATGCCGAGGAGGAACTGGCCCGCGAGCAGGCCGAGTTGCGGCGGCTTGAGCAGCGCATCGAGGCGGCGGGTACCGATCATCAGGCGGTGAAGGAGCGGATCGGTCAGGCCGAGCAGGAGAGCCGCGAGCGCCAGCAGGCCGCGGCGACCGCCGAGGCCGAACGCGAGCGCCTGGAGGCCGCGGCCGAACAGGCGGAAGGCGAGTTCCAGGCGGCGCGCGAGGCACAGACGGAGTGGGAACGCTCGCTGGCCGAACCACGTCAGGCCGCGCAGCTTGCCCGCTCGCGCATGGACAGCGCCGAGCACCTGCTGCAGCGTGTGACCCAGCGGCGCGAGCGTCTGGAGGCCGAGCGTGCGGCCCTGCCACATACCCATCCGGGTACCGAGGCGGATCGCCTGGACCAGGAGCTGGCCGGCCTGCGCGAGCAGCTACAGGGCCTGCAGGCCGAACGCGAACAACAGAAGGCCGCCCTGGCGCGGCTGGAACAGGACCAGCGCGAGGAACAGGACACCCTGCACGCGACCGAGCGCGAGGCCCGCGAGGTGGCGGGACGCCTGGCCGGGCTCGAACATTTCGCCGGAGAAGACGACCCCGAGGAGACCCGCACGCGGCGCGCGGCCTGGGCGCGGGAGCAGGGCCTGGACCTGTCATGTCCTCTGGTGCAGCAACTGGAGGTCACCGACGGCTGGGACACTGCGGTGGAGATGGTGCTGGGCGCCTGGCTGGAGGCCGCCACCATCGAGCATCCCGAGGGTGTCGGCGTATTGCCCGAGGCGATGCTGCGCGTGGTCGCGACTGATATGGCCTCCTCTGTCGAGCCCCCGTCCAACAGCCTGGCGACGCGGGTGCGGGGTGCGCCGGTGGTCGCCGCCTGGCTGGCGGGGGTCCACTGCGCGGACGATCTGGACAGCGCCCGCGAGCGCCTGCCCGGCCTGCGGCCCGGCGAGAGTGTGATAACCCCCCAGGGGACCTGGCTGGGGCCGGGCTGGCTCGCCCACCGCACACTGGAGAGCGGCGCCAGCGGCGCCAGCGGCGCGGTGGCGCGGGTGCGCCTGGCACGCGAGTTGCGCAATACCGAGCAGACGCTGAACACCCGCGTCCAGCGCCTGCAGGCGGCCTTGCAGGAGCGCAACGAGCAGATCGCGCAGGGGCGTGCCGAGCGCGAGGCCCTGGACGAGCGGATCCGCGAGCAGCAGGCGCAGATCGACGAACGCGAACGCCGCGTGCAGCGCCTG
>SKNJ01000331.1 GCA_007120575.1 Thioalkalivibrio sp. | reverse complement strand
GCCTCAATGCTGCGCGCTCCGCTCAGCTCGCCGGTGGCGGGTGCCGTGGGCTTCGGGATGCTGCTGGTGTGGGCCGCCTACGCCTATGCCCTGTCGGCAGGACGCGCGGCCGGGTCGCGGGAGATGGGCGTGGCGATCCTGAACCTGGGCCTGCCGGTAGGCGTGGTGCTGTTGTGGCAGGCCGAACTGAACGCGCTGGCGTTCTTTGTCGCGCTGGGCTGGACGATCAGCCTGGGCGGGATGGGCATGCGCCTGTTCCGGCGCGAGGCCCTGGCCGGGCTGATGGTGTTGCCCCTGTTCGGTGCCAGCCTGTCCGCGATGCTGATGGCGCTGACGCTGTGGATGTTGCCGGAAGCGCGGGGCTTCTGACCCCGGCGCGCGTTGTGCGGTACGGGGGCGACCGGCCGTGAGCGCGAGCCCTTGGCAGGCGATGTCCGGCGGGGGAGAGGCGCGTGGCATGCCGCGTTCGAGAGCTGCCGGGATGCCGGTGGGCGGCCCCACGGCGAGGGCCGCTGAGTGACCGTTCGTGCGGGGCGGACCCGTGGGCGCGGCGCAACCGGACAGCCGTCGGCCCGGTTCGAGCCGCTGCACCGCGAGCCGGTCGACGATGGCTGGGTGGGTGACGACGAGCCGCCAACCCCGCTGCGCACCGAGGTGACGGTCGAGCGCCCGCGGACGGTGCTGTCCTGGAATCAGTCTCCGGATGTCCCCTTCGAGTTGTCGCTGAATCCGTATCGCGGCTGCGAACACGGCTGCAGCTACTGCTTTGCGCGCCCGGCCCATGCCTATGTCGGCTTGTCCCCGGGTCTGGACTTCGAGAGCCGGCTGTTTGCCAAGGTCGGCGCGGCGGACTGCCTGCGCCGCGAGCTGGCGCGCCCCGGTCATCGGGTGACGCCGGTGGCGCTGGGCATCAATACCGATGCCTATCAGCCGGTGGAACGCGAGTGGCGGATCACGCGGGAGTTGCTGGAGGTTCTGGCCGAGGTGCGGCATCCGGTGTCGATCGTGACCAAGTCCGCGCTGGTGGAACGCGACCTGGACCTGCTGGCCCCGATGGCGGAGCAGGGCCTGGTGCAGGTCGCGCTGTCGGTGACCACGCTGGATCGGAGCCTGTCGCGCCGACTCGAGCCGCGCGCGGCGGCGCCGCAGCGGCGCCTGGAGACGATGCGACGGCTGTCCGCGGCCGGGGTGCCCGTCAGTATGCTGGTGGCGCCGCTGATCCCCGTGTTGACCGACGGCGAGCTGGAAACGCTGCTGGTTGCCGGGGCCGAGGCCGGTGCCCGCTCGGCCGACTATGTACTACTGCGCTTGCCGCGCGAGGTCGCGGGGCTGTTCGAGGATTGGCTGCGCGCCTGGACGCCGCTGAAGGCGGACCACGTGCTGCAACGCCTGCGCGAGGCACACGGCGGGCGGCTGTATGACTCGACCTTTGGGCACCGCATGCGCGGTGCCGGGCCGTATGCGGATTTGCTGGCCCAGCGCTTTCGCCTGGCCCGTCGGCGCGCGGGGCTGGGCGGACGGCTGGCGGAGCTGGATATCACCCGATTTCGTGCGCCGGCACCGCCCGATGACCGGGAGACGTCGGGGCAGCTTGCGCTGTTCTGAGCGGGTGGTGGCGGTCTCGGCGATCACGCCCTCACCAGCGCCCCATCGGTCAGGGGGCTGGCCTCCCACGGTTCTGTGCCCGCGGCCTGGTCGGCCGCGGGGCCCCGTGGTCCGGGTGCGTACGCCGGTGCATTGCGCAACGTTTGCGGTAGAGTAGGCGCATGGCGCAGGCGAACGACACCATCACGGCGCACAAAGGCGGGGATCCGGAAGGGCGGGTGGCCTGGTGGGGCCCGTGCGCGATGGCGGAGGGGCAACGAGGCTGCTGGCGGATCGGACCCCTCGATCTGTGGTTGGCACACGGCGAGGGGGAGTGGCAGGTGTGCATCGATCGCCCGCGCGATGCGACTGATGCGTTACTGGAGGTCGATCTGCCCTGTGCGCAGGCGTGCCCCGAGTCGCCGGAGGAAAACCTGCGGTTCGCCGGGGCCGGCGCGGAGTCGGTCCCGGAGCTGCGCCTGGCGCTGGCGGACCGCCCGATGGTCAGCCGTCCGGACCGGCCGTTCTATGTGCCGGCGGGCGGCGAGGTCACGCTGTTTCTCAGCTCGCCGGTCTGGGTCCAGTTGTTGCTGGACGGGAGCCTGGCCTACGAATTCCCGGTGTACCGGCCCTCGGATACCTGGTTCGGAACGAGCACGGTGGAGGGCGAGCTGTGCTACGCGACTCGTACCCAGGCACGGCTCCGGCTGGAAGACGTGCCGGAGCGTCCGCACCGCGCGATCACCCCGTTGACGATCCGCAACCAGGCGAATGACGCGCTGTTCCTGGAACGGGTCAAGCTGCCAGTGCGGCGGCTGCCGGTGTTCGCCGATGAGCGGCAGCGGCTGTGGACCCCGGCGGTGCATATGGAGCGCGAGGCGGATCGTGATATGGCGGCGATGAGGGTGGACGCCTCGGCACCGCCGATGGCGCCGGGGGCACGCCGCATCGCGGAGCCGCGCGAGGCGGGCAGTCGACACCTGATGGTGCGCGCGTTCAGCGCGCTGTTTCAGTAGCGGGCGACGACGCGATGGACGAGTGGCTACGATCCAGTCTGGAGCTCCTGACCAGCGAGGGTTTCCTCGCCGGGGTGCGGGCCGGGCTGTATCTGCTGGCGGGCCTGCTGCTGGCGCGCCTGGTCTCGCGCAGTCTGAGCCGGGCGCTGGCCGCGCGGATGGATGCGCAGCAGACCATGCTTCTGCGCCGGATTACCTTTTACGCGATCCTGATCCTGGCGCTGGTCTCGGCGCTGCGCGAACTCGGCTTCGACATGACGGTGCTGCTGGGGGCGGCGGGTATCCTGACCGTGGCCATCGGGTTCGCCTCCCAGACCTCGGCGTCCAACCTGATCTCCGGGCTGTTCCTGATTGGCGAACGTCCGTTTGCGGTCGGTGATGTGATCAAGGTGGGGGATGCCACCGGCGAGGTGCTGTCGATTGACCCGTTGTCGGTGAAGCTGCGCACGTTTGACAACCTGATGGTGCGGGTGCCGAACGAGAGCCTGGTGAAGTCGCAGATCACCAATCTGACACGGTTCCCGATCCGCCGTCTGGACATGCAGATCGGGGTGGCGTATCGCTCGGATCTGAATGAGGTGCGCGACATCCTGATGGCGGTGGCCGAGTCCAACCCGCTGTGCCTGGAGGAGCCGAAGCCGCTGTTCATCTTCCTCGAGTACGGGGATTCGGCGCTGAAGATCCAGTTTTCGGTGTGGGCCAACCGCGAAAAATTCCTGGATCTGCGCAACACCATGCACCAGCAGGTGAAGGAGGCGCTGGACGCGGCCGGGGTCGAGATCCCGTTCCCGCAGCGCGGCCTGAGCGCCAGCCCGGGCGTGATTCTGCCGGTTCGGGTGGTGGATACGCCCGCTGCTGGCGAGGGGGATGACGCGGCGGATACAGCGGGCACGGATACCGCGCGCGACTGACGTCGCCGGCGCCTGGCTCAGTCGGCAGGTGCGGTGGCGGGACGCAGATCCAGCCACACCGGGTCGTGGTCCGAGGTGCGCCATGGGCCCTCGGCCGGGGCGCGACCGTCGTAGGCCAGGAAGGCCGGTTCGTCGGCGTTCACTGCCCAGGTGCCGCCACGCGCCACCCGTTGCGTCAACGACGCCGGACCCAGCAGGTAGTCGAGTTGCCCCGCCCGGGCGTGGAACACGTAGGTGTGGGCGCGTTCGGGGTCGGGGTGGACCAGATCCCGCTTGCCGGCCGCGCGCAGGCGCAGTAGCGGGTCCTCGGCGGCGTAGGCGTTCAGGTCACCGGCGATGATGACCGGCGCGGGTGCGGCGCGCCCGGCCTTGTGTCCCGCGATCCAGCGCCCCAGGCGCTCGGCCTGCGCGGTGCGCTGCTGATTCCAGCAGCCCTGTCCGCGATCCACATCCCCCGCGTCGGGACAGCCCCCCTTGGATTTGAAGTGGACCACGACCACCCCCAGTTGTTGCCCGGTCGTGCGATCTGCGAACCAGGCCAGCAATGGCGGGCGATGGTGGACCGGGTCGTCGTCCGTGGCGGTGTCCAGCAGGCGCAGGCGTTCCGGCCGGTACAGGAGACCGACCTTGATCGCGTCGCTCCCGGGGTTCGGGTGAGCCACGGCGCGGTAGTGGCGCGGTGGCGTGAGGCGGACATTCAGGCGGCGCTGCAGACGATCACGGGCGGCCGGGCGGTTCTCGAGCTCGACCACGCCGAGCAGGTCGGCCTCCAGCGGCAGCAGCAGGGCGTTCAACTTGTGTTCCTGGCGCTGGCGCGCGCTGCGATCCGCGGCCCCGCGTGCGCCCAGGCTGACGAAATCATTCTCCAGGTTGGCGGTGGCGATGCGCAGGGTGTCGCGGACGGGCAGGGGTGGCGGAGGGGGCCGCTCGCCGCCCTGCCAGCGCGGCGGTTCGGTCGGGTGCAGGCGATGGGCGCCAAAGGCATGCGCAAGGATCCCGGTCAGATCCTCGACGCGACTCCCGGCGCGGCGAGTGCCGCGGGCGTCGAGATAGGGGATCGGGTCGGGTTCGGCGCGGTAGCTGCCATCGTCGAGAACGATCTGCCGGTCCGCGGCGTCGACCGGAGGGGTGTCCGCGGTCTGGCCCGGATGGATCAGCCGCCCCCCGGCGGACAGGGTCAGGCTCCCGTAGCGTCCGAGCTCGTGGTTGCCCGATACGGCAAGCGGCTGGGCGAAGCGCACGCGCACATCGCGCAGCGCGGACAGG
>SKNJ01000190.1 GCA_007120575.1 Thioalkalivibrio sp. | reverse complement strand
GCTGTGGCGTGTGCGGCCGGGATGTTCCCTGTGCTCCGGCTCCGGCCCGGTCGCGCGCGTTCGGCAGGCATTGTAACGCCTCGCAGTCACCTTTCGGGAATCCCGGGCGAATCCAGTTCCCGTTCGGTGGTCCCGCAGCGACGGCCGTTCGATTGCCACGGCCCCTGCTGGGCCTGGCAATGACGGGGCAACGTCTCGTCACTGCGAGGAGCTGCCAGTCCTTTGATCCGTCATCGCGAGGAGCGAAGCGACGTGGCGATCTCCCGGGAACGCCCCGGTGGTGCACTCCTGGACGACGTTCGATGGCCCCGCGAGCAGGCTGCGCCGGTCCCTCCAGGGCCTCGTAACGACCGGGTCAATCCGGGTTGCGCAGGGCTTCTTTCATGCGGTAGAGGGCGTCCAGGGCCTCGCGCGGGGACATGTCATCGGGGTCCAGGGTGTCGAACAGGGCCTTGAGGGCGCGTTCTTCCGCCGCCGCTTGCGGTATGGGTTCGGCAATCGGCTCGGCGGGCGCGGGCGTGAACAGGCCGAGCTGGGGCGAGTCGGTGGCCGCCGCGCGGTCTTCCAGCTCGCGCAGATGGGTGCGCGCGAGCCTCAGGACGTCGGCCGGGACGCCAGCGAGCTGGGCGACCTGCAAGCCGTAGCTCTGGTTGGCCGGGCCCTCGCGCACCTGATGCAGAAACACGATGCTGTGTTCGTGTTCCATCGCGTCGGTATGCACGTTGGCCACCGCCGGTTCACGTTCGGCCAGCGTGGTCAGTTCGAAGTAGTGCGTGGCGAACAGCGTGAGCGCCCGATTCTGGCGCGTCAGGCGTTCGGCGCAGGCCAGCGCCAGCGCGAGCCCGTCGAAGGTACTGGTGCCGCGGCCGATCTCGTCCATCAGCACCAGGCTCTCGGGGCCCGCGTTGTGCAGGATGTTCGCGGCCTCGGTCATTTCCACCATGAACGTCGAGCGCCCGGAGGTGAGGTCATCGGAGGCCCCGATGCGGGTGAAGATGCGATCCACGGGCCCGATCTGCGCGCGTGTCGCCGGCACGAAGCTGCCCATGCAGGCCAGCAGTACGATCAGCGCGGTCTGGCGCATGTAGGTGGATTTGCCGCCCATGTTCGGGCCGGTGATGACCAGCAACCGGCGGGTCTCCGGGGCCAGTTCGGTGTCGTTGGCGACGAACGGTGCATCGAGGCCGGCCTCCACCACGGGGTGCCGGCCGGCCTCGATGCGAATGCCGGGCTCGTCCACCAGTTCCGGGCAGTGCCAGTCCAGGCGCTTGGCGCGTTCGGCCAGGCCGGCGAGCACGTCGAGTTCGGCCACCGCCTCGGCGATCGCGCGCAGGCGCGGGGCGCGGCCCTGGAGTTCGGCGAGCAGGCCGTCGAACAGCGCGCGTTCGCGCGCCATCGCCTGCTCGCGGGCGGACAGGATTTCGTCCTCGAAGCGCTTGAGTTCCTCGGTAGTGTAGCGCTCGGCGTTCTTCAGGGTCTGGCGGCGCATGAAGCGCCCGGGTAGTTCAGCCGAGCGCGTGCGCGAAACCTCGATGTAGTAGCCGTGCACCCGGTTATAGGCGACCTTGAGTGTGGGGATGCCGGTGGCTTCGCGCTCGCGTGCCTCGATCTCGCGCAGGAAGCTGTCGGCATCGCTCTCCAGCGCCCGCAGGCGGTCCAGCTCGGGGTCGAAGCCAGTGCGGATCATGCCGCCGTCGGTGACCCGCAGCGGGGGTTCCTCGACCAGTGCCGCCGACAGCGTTGCGGTCAGGTCGTGTTCCGGGGCCAGCGCCGCATGCAGGGCCTGCAGGCGCGCGGAGGCGTCGGCCAGCGGTGCCAGTGCCGCATGCAGTGGAGGCAGGCGCTCCAGGCTGGCGAGCAGGGCGGTCAGGTCGCGCGGGCGCGCGCTGCCGAGCACGATGCGCGACAGGATGCGTTCGATGTCCGCGCTGCCGGCCAGCGCGTCGCGCAGCGCCGGGGTCGCGTCGGCCTCCAGTAGAGTGGTGATTGCGATCTGGCGCTCGCGCAGCACCGCGCGGGCGCGCAGGGGTTGGTGCAACCACTGCATCAGCAGGCGCGAACCCATCGCCGACCGGGTGGTGTCCAGTAACGCCAGCAGCGAGCCACGGCGTTCGCCGGTCAGGGTGCGGGTGAGTTCCAGGTTGCGGCGGGTGGCGGGATCGAGCACCAGCATCTGGCTGCGCTGCTCGTGTCCCAGCCCGGTGATGTGGGCGAGGTCGCCACGGTAGCGGTTTTGCACGTAGGCGAGCAGGGCGCCGGCCGCGGCGATCCCCAGGTCCAGGCCTTCGCAGCCGAATCCGGACAGATCGCGGGTGCCAAAGTGGCCGGTCAGTACCCGATGAGCGGTGACCGCGTCGAAGTGCCAGTCGGCATGGCGCTGCGGCCCGAACGGCTCGCAGCCCGGGATGGCTTCGGCCTGGTCGGGGACCAGCAACTCGACCGGATCCAGGCGTGCCAGCTCGGCCGCTAATTCGGTCGCGTCGGTGACCTCGAGCACCCTGAAACGGCCGCTGGCAAAGTCCAGGCTGGCAACACCGTAACCCGTCTTGCGCCCCTTCACCGCGGCGGTCGGTGCCGGACAGACGGCCACCAGTCGGTTCACCTGGCGCGCATCCAGCAGGGCCTCCTCGGTGACCGTCCCGGGGGTCACGATGCGCACCACCTCACGGTGGACCGGGCCCTTCTGACTGCCCACCGTGCCGGTCTGCTCGCAGATCGCGGCACTTTCGCCCATCTTCAGCAGGCGCGAGAGATAGGTCTCCAGGGTGTGCACGGGGATCCCGGCCATCGGGATCGGCTCGCCGGCCGACTCGCCGCGCCGGGTCAGGGTGATGTCGAGCAGGGAGGCGGCGCGCTCGGCGTCGGCGTAGAACAACTCGTAGAAATCCCCCATGCGGTAGAGCAGCAGGGTGTCCGGGTACTCGGCCTTGATCCCGAGATACTGTTGCATCATGGGTGTATGCGCGGACAGGGGTTCGGCTGTGCTCATGGGATGACCCGGGCAAAACGTTCAGTATACAAAGGCAGATGGCCCGAGAGACATGCCGGTGGTCAGGACCAGCGTCCGCGTGACGAGGTTTCCGCTTTTGGGTCGGGGGGGCGGAACAGGAAGGGGTTCTATGCCACACTTTGGTTCGGGAAATCGGGCGCAGTCATGGAGGAGGGGCAGATGCTGGGTGAAGAGGATCGGCGCGGGCACCGGCGCATGCGTGTTCGGACCGCGGCTCGGGCGACCTGGTCGGGGACCGGGGAGACAATCGAGGTGCAACTGGAGGACCTGTCGGCCACGGGCTGTGCCTTCATTGCTGCGGTCGAGGCAGGATCGGGCGCGGAGTTGACGGTGCTGGTCCCCAGTCCCGACGAACGCCTGCCGGGCCTGGAGCGCGCGGCCCGGGTGGTACGCAGCGATTGGGTCGACGCTGCAGAAGGAACAGGCTGGCGGGTGGCGGTAGTGTTCGAGGATCAGTGAGCACGCGGGTGATGGCAACCGAGGGGGATCGGCAATGACGACGACAGCAATCGAGTCGACCGCACCGGAGGCGGACGCCCCGGGGCTGTCGGCACTGGTCTACGATCTGGGCGAGCGCCTGAGCGCGCGCGGCCAGCGGCTTTGTACCGTGGAGTCCTGCACGGGCGGAGGGATTGCCCGGGCGATTACCGACATCCCGGGCAGTTCAGCGTGGTTCGACTGCGGCTGGGTGGCCTACAGCAACGCCGCCAAGACGCGGATGATCGGGGTCCCTTCGGAGCTGATCACGGAGCACGGGGCGGTCAGCGAGGAGGTGGCGCGTGCCATGGTCGAAGGGGGACTCAATGGCAGTGATGCGGATCTCGCGCTGTCGGTCACCGGGATCGCCGGACCTGGCGGCGGGTCGCCCGACAAGCCGGTAGGCACGGTCTGTTTCGGCTGGCAGGTGCGGGGTGCGGAGCCGCGTGTCGAGACTCGCCGGTTTGACGGCGAACGGCATGCGGTGCGCCTGCAGGCGATGCTTTGCGCTCTGAGCGAACTCCTGGCCCACGAGGTCGCCTGAGGAAGCCGCCGGCTCTTCGTTGTGATGGATATGTTCTGTGGTGCCAGGAGCTTCCCACTGCAGGTCATTGATTCCACTGTATGCCATGCGGCGGAGTGCCTGTACTGGCGGGTTTCGGCGTTGTCCGCAGGCGTCCGGGGCCACGCCTTCGGGTTGGGTCGATCCGCACCCTGTGGGATACTGCGGCCCCGCACTCGCCCGGCCGTGAAAGGGATGTCACACGGGGGCGCAGGGTTGTGTGGAAATCTTCGCTGCAAGTATCGGGAGGCATACCGTGGACGAGAATCGCAAGAAGGCCCTGACCGCCGCACTCGGGCAGATCGAACGCCAATTCGGCAAGGGCGCGGTGATGCGCATGGGCGATCAGGAGGCGGTCGACGTCCCCGCGATCTCCACGGGCTCCCTGGCGCTGGATATCGCACTCGGGATCGGCGGCGTCCCGCGTGGGCGCGTGGTCGAGATCTACGGCCCCGAGTCCTCGGGCAAGACGACCCTGACCCTGCAGGTGGTGGCCGAGGCCCAGAAGGCCGGTGGTACCGCGGCGTTCGTGGACGCCGAGCACGCGCTGGACCCAACCTACGCCGAGAAGCTGGGCGTTAACGTCGACGACCTGCTGGTCTCGCAGCCGGACACCGGCGAGCAGGCGCTGGAGATCGCCGACATGCTGGTACGCTCCGGCGCGGTGGACGTGGTGATCGTCGACTCCGTGGCCGCACTCACGCCCAAGGCGGAGATCGAGGGCGAGATGGGCG
>SKNJ01000176.1 GCA_007120575.1 Thioalkalivibrio sp. | reverse complement strand
CGCGCGGTGACGGCGGCCAGGGGCGCCGGCGCGAAGCGGGCGCTGAAGCTCCCGGTGTCGGTGCCCTCGCACTGCGCCCTGATGCGCCCGGCGGCCGAACGCCTGCAGGCAACCCTGGACAGCACCCCGTTTCAGGCACCCGCCATTCCGGTTTGGCAGAACGCGACCGCCGCACCGGCGGAGACGGCAGATGCGATCAAGGCCAACCTTGCCGCCCAGCTCTATCGGCCGGTGCGCTGGGTGGAGACCATCCAGGGGTTGCGCGAGACGGGTGTCACCGACCAGGTAGAATGCGGCCCGGGGAAGGTGCTAACCGGTCTGGCCAAACGCATCGATCGCGAGCTGGGGCTGCTTGAGGTCGCGGATCGCGATACCCTGCAGGCGACGCTGACCCGGTTGGAAGCGGAATAAGGCATCCCCGAGATTTTCACCCCAATACGCGAAGGCAGATTCCCATGTCCGAAAACAAGCGAGTCGCTCTGGTGACCGGCGCCAGCCGGGGCATCGGTGCCGCCATTGCCCGTCGTCTGGCCGAACAGGGGCTCCAGGTCGTCGGGACGGCGACCAGTGACGCCGGTGCCGAACGCATCTCGGAGGCCCTGCAGGCCTGGGGGGGGCGCGGGATCGCCATGGATGTGACCGACACGGATTCCGTCGCGGCGGCGCTGAAGGACATCCAGGGGCAGGAGGGCGCAGTCGAGGTGCTGGTGAACAACGCCGGGATCACCCGCGACAACCTGTTCATGCGCATGAAGGACGAGGAGTGGGACGCGATCATCGAGACCAACCTCTCGGCGGCAGCGCGCCTGACCCAGCGCCTGCTGAAGGGGATGATGAAGCTGCGCAAGGGGCGCATCATCCTGATCGGGTCGGTGGTTGGATCCACCGGCAACGCCGGGCAAACCAATTACGCGGCCGCCAAGGCCGGGCTGGCCGGCTTCGCGCGCTCGCTTGCGCGCGAGGTGGGCAGCCGCAATATTACCGTCAACACTGTCGCGCCGGGCTTCATCGATACCGACATGACCCGCGAGCTGGGCGACGAAACCAAGCAGCAACTGCTGGGCCAGATCCCGCTGGGCCGGCTGGGCGACGCGGAGGAGATCGCCGCCGCGGTGGGCTTTCTGGCCTCCGAGGAGGCCGGTTATATCAGCGGGGAGACATTGCACGTGAACGGCGGGATGTTCATGCACTAATCGGCGCGGCAGACCGATCGCGGGGGCCACGCGAATTCACCCGTGGCTCTCTGGAACGCTGCAGGGCTTTTCACTAGAATGGCGGACCTTTGAACGAAGCCGCCTGATACCCAAGGGGATGTCTTACCATGAGTAGCATTGAAGAACGCGTTAAGAAGATCGTTGTCGAGCAGCTGGGCGTGAAGGAAGAGGACGTCACCAACAGCGCCGCCTTCGTCGACGACCTCGGTGCGGATTCGCTGGACACCGTCGAACTCGTAATGGCCCTCGAAGAGGAATTCGAGACGGAGATCCCGGACGAGCAGGCGGAGAAAATCACCACCGTGCAGCAGGCGATCGATTACATCAACGAGCACAGCAAGGACTAACTGTCGCCCGGCGGGCGCACGGAACGCACCCCGATGGGCCACTCTGGAGCACAGAGCGGCCCATCTTCGTTTCGTTGACGGCCGGGTACAGTCTTGCGAGGGAGAACATCATTGGCTAAGCGACGTGTCGTGATTACCGGGCTGGGGATCGTGTCCCCGGTCGGCTCTACCATCGAGAAGGCCTGGTCGAACATCAAGGCCGGCAAGAGCGGCATCTCTCCCATCGACGTCTTCGACGCCTCCGAGATGCCGGTCCGGATCTCGGGCGCAGTGCGGGATTTCGTCGCGGATGACTATGTCCCGCCGAAAGAGCAGAAGAAGATGGATACCTTCGTGCTGTATGGCCTCGCCGCAGGCCTGCAGGCACTGGACGATTCCGGGCTCGAAGTGACCGAGGCGAATGCCGAGCGGATCGGGGTCGCGATCGGCTCCGGGATCGGCGGCCTGCCGTATATCGAACGCTCCTACGGCGCCTACCTGAAGGGCGGATCACGCAAGATTTCGCCGTTCTTCGTACCCAGCTCCATCATCAACATGGTCGCGGGCAACTTGTCGATCATGCGCGGCCTGAAAGGGCCCAACATGTCGATTGTCTCGGCCTGTGCCACGGGGACCCACAATATTGGTGATGCCGCGCGCATGATCGCGTATGGCGACGCCGACGCAGTGGTGGCCGGGGGGGCCGAAATGGCCACCACTCCGCTGGGTATTGGTGGCTTTGCCGCGGCCCGGGCCCTGTCCACGCGCAACGATGACCCGGAACGCGCCTCGCGACCCTGGGACGAGGAACGGGACGGGTTTGTACTGAGTGATGGCGCCGGTGTGCTGGTGCTGGAAGAGTACGAGCACGCGAAGGCGCGCGGCGCGAACAT
Source organism: Thioalkalivibrio sp. (assembly GCA_007120575.1). Lineage (GTDB taxonomy): Bacteria > Pseudomonadota > Gammaproteobacteria > Ectothiorhodospirales > Ectothiorhodospiraceae > Thioalkalivibrio. The sequence goes on along the minus strand of SKNJ01000176.1, from coordinate 2,356 downwards.
CTATTGCGAACTCGCGGGTTTTGGCTGGAACTCCGACGCCTTTCACATGACCCAGCCGTCGCAGGATGGCGCCGGGGCGTCGAAGTGCATGGTGCGGGCCCTGGAGGATGCCGAGATCAATCTGGACGAAGTCGGCTATATCAATGCCCATGGCACCTCGACCCCGGCCGGCGACCTCGCCGAGACCCAGGGGGTCAAGCGCACCTTTGGCGACCGGGCCTACAAGGTCCTGGTGAACTCCACCAAGTCGATGACCGGTCACCTGCTCGGGGCTGCCGGTGGGGTCGAGGCGGTGTTTACCGTACTGGCGCTGCGTCATCAGATTTCGCCGCCGACCATCAATCTGGACAATCCGGGCGAGGGCTGTGACCTGGACTATGTCGCCAACGAGGCGCGCGACATGAACACCCGGGTGGGACTCTCGAATTCGTTCGGGTTCGGGGGCACCAACGGCACCCTGGTGTTCCGCACGATCTGACGCCGGTTCGCCGGCATGGCAGTGCAGCAACTGGCCACGGGGGTGGACCTCCTGGCCCTCGCGCGGGCGTTCCCGGAACGCTACCCGCATCTGCTGGAGTCGGCCCTCATCGGGCAGGCTCCGGCGCGGTTCTCCATCCTGTTCGCATTCCCCGGTCGGCACTTGAGCACGGCGGCCGGGGACGACATCCTTGCCCGGCTCGATCGGGATCTTTCTTTTCCGTCACCACTGGATCCCGAGGACCAGGCATACCGGTATCTGCCGTTTCTCGGGGGCTGGTTCCTGTACGTCGGGTATGAATTCGCCTGGACACTGGAGCCGGCACTGGGACGATGCGCCGCGGATCCGTGGCTTCCGGATGCGGTCCTGACCTGGTTCCCCGCGGCCATCGTACGCGATCATCTGCGTGGCGAGACCTTCTGCGTGGCGGCGGACAATGCCGCCGAGTATTTCGCCCGGATCCGGGACGATCTGGAGCGGGTGGGTGATCCGCCCGACCCGGCGAGCGAGCCCTTGCCCGCGATGGGGCTGGAGGAAGAAGACCCCGAACAGTATCGTGATGCAGTGCGGCGGGCCCTGGAATACATCCGCGCGGGCGATACCTTCCAGGTGAACCTGTCGCGCGAATGGCGAGCCGAGGCGCGCGAGCCTCTGGACCCTGCGGTGCTTTACGGGCGCCTGCGGCGCTCCAATGCAGCTCCCTACGCCGCCTGGCTGCAGTGGCCCGAGGGCCACGTAATCAGTTCCTCGCCGGAGCGCCTGGTGGCGGTGGAGGATGGCCGGATCGAGACCCGTCCGATCGCCGGGACCCGGCGGCGTGACCCGGATGCCCGGGCCGATACGCGGCTGTCGGGCGAGCTAGAGGACAACCTCAAGGAGCGGGCGGAACACGTGATGCTGGTCGACCTCGAGCGCAATGACCTCGGACGTGTTGCGCGCACCGGGAGCGTGGAAGTGGCGGAGCTGATGACCATCGAGAGCTACCGCCGGGTCCATCACATCGTTTCCAGTATTGTCGCGCGGCTGCGCGACGGGGTCGACGCGGCGGATGTCCTGCGCGCCGTGTTTCCCGGCGGCACCATCACCGGGTGCCCGAAGATCCGCAGTATGCAGATCATCCAGGAACTGGAGCAGGGCGTCGCGCGCGGTGCCTACACCGGCTCCTGCGGGTACCTCAGCCGGCACGGGCGCATGGATACCAATATCCTGATCCGGACCCTGGTGGTGCGTGGTCGGCGGCTGCGGTTTCGCGCCGGGGCCGGTATCGTGTCGGATTCGGATCCGGAGCGCGAGCTGGCCGAGACCCGTCACAAGGCCCACGCGCTGGTGGACGCCCTGACTGGGGGCCGGGAATGATCCTGGTCAACGGTTGCCCGGGCGAACACGTCGCGGCCACGGACCGGGGGTTGCTGCTGGGGGACGGGCTGTTCGAGACCCTGCGCATGCGCAATGGACAACCGCAGCTGTGGGATTACCACTGGCGGCGTCTGACCGAGGGACTGGAGCGCCTGGGAATCGCCGCACCCGACCCGATGCAGTGCCGGGAAGAGCTCCGCCGGGTCGCACCCGGGCCTGTGGCACTTGCACGTCTGACCGTGACCCGCGGCTCGGGACCGCGCGGCTATCGGCCGCCGGAGCCGGCACATCCGACCCGGATCGTGTCCGGGAGCAGCGATTCCGGGCCGGTCGCGGACCCGAGGAAGCCACCAGTGCTGCGCCTGGGCTGGGGGCCGGTCGCGCTAGGGATCAACCCCGTGCTGGCCGGGCTCAAACACACGAGTCGGCTGGAGCACGTCCTGGCGCGCAGCGCCTGGGAGCCCGGCTGGGACGAAGCCATCCTGCGCGATGCCCGGGACCGAGTGGTCAGCGCGACCCAGG
>SKNJ01000023.1 GCA_007120575.1 Thioalkalivibrio sp. | reverse complement strand
AGGTCCAGGCCAGGCCATTCGGGCAATCGGGCAGGGTGAATCGGACGCCGCCGTTGATGCATTCGCGGTTCACGCGGAACTCTCCCCAGAGGCAGTATACGGTGCCGGCGTCGGGGCCGTCCTCGGCGACCAGGGTATCGATCACGTCGCAATAACGCGGCAGGGCGGGTACGACCAGCACTTGCCGCAATACCTCGGGCGTCGCGCGTGCAGCGATCTGGCGGAAGAATTCCATCGTGTCAGGGCTCCGGGGTGGTCCCGCCGCGCGGAAGGAAGACGGGGTACCCGTCGATCTCGCCGACACTCAGCGGCTGGTTGTACAGGCGTTCCAGGGCCGAGGGCACCAGCATGCTGGTGGTGGGTCCCCAGCACGCCTGGCCGTCGGGAAACAGCAGCAACAGGTGGTCACAGTAGCGCGCGGCGAGGTTCACATCGTGCAGGACCAGGACGGCGGCGCGGTCCTGGTCGACCATGCCACGGACGCGCTCGAGTACCGCGATCTGGTGGTGCAGGTCGAGCTGGCTGGTGGGCTCGTCCAGCAACAGGACGCGCGGGTCCTGGGTCAGGACGGTCGCAATTGCGAGGCGCTGGCGCTCGCCGCCGGAGAGCGTGTCCACCAGGCGCTCTTCCAGGCCGCCCAGGTCCATCTCCGCAAGCGCCGCGTGCGCGAGCTGGTAGTCCGCGGCGGTCTCGATGTCCCAGGGGCGCAGGTAGGGATGGCGACCGATCAGCGCGGTCTCCAGTACGGTAGCCGGAAAACCGTCGTGGTGGCTCTGGAAGACCAGGCCCAGGCGCCGGGCCAGTTCGGCACGGGACAGGCGCGCAAGGTGCTCGCCCTGGACCTCGACCTGGCCCGAGCGGGCCGGTCGCAGCCCCGCCAGGGTATGCAGCAGGGTGCTCTTGCCCGCCCCATTGGGCCCCAGGATGCCCCAGCACTGGCCGGGATTCATGGTCAGCCCGAGGGCGGAGCCGGAGGGACGTCCCGGCACGTCGATCACCAGGTCACGGGTGGCCAGCAGGGTTCGTGGCCCGGGTTGTTCATGGACGCTGCGCGCACCCAGGCCCGGCGCTTCGTGCGTCGGGGTCCCCGCGTGGGTGGAAGGTGGTGTATGCGGCATCAGCGGCTCCGGTACAGCAGGAACAGGAACACCGGGACCCCGAGCATCGCGGTGATCACGCCGACCGGCAACTGTTCCGGGGCGATGATGGTGCGGGCCAGGGTGTCGGCCAGGGTGAGCAGGATGCCGCCGCCCAGCGCGGAGGCCGGCAGAATCACGCGCTGATCGTTACCGAAAATCAGGCGCAGCATATGTGGAACGATGAGCCCGACAAAGCCGACTGCGCCGACCTGCATGACCGCGGTAGCCGTGATCAGCGCCGCCGCGACGTAGATGCTCCACTCCACCGGTCGCACGGCCACGCCCAGCGCGGCGGCCTGCATTGGACCGCGAGCCAGGACGTTCAGCGTCCGCCCCAGCGGCAGCGCGAGCAGCACGACCAGGACCAGCAATCCCCAGGCAGGATAGGGATTCTGGGCGTGGGAGACATCGCCCATCAGCCAGTACAGCATGCCCGGCAACTCCGCCGTGGGGCTGACGGCCAGCAGGAAACTGATCATGGCGCCCCAGCCGGCGGCTACGACCACGCCGGTCAGCAGCAGGCGGGTGGGGGTCCAGCTGCCGGTGCCGTGGGCGAGGCCGAACACGATGACCGTGGACAGCAGCGCGCCGGCGAACGCGGCGAGCGAGACCGAGAACATCGACAGGCCCGCGAGCATGGCCAGTAGTGCGCCTACCGAGGCGCCGCCGGAGAGACCCAGTACGTAGGGATCGGCCAGGGGGTTGCGCAGCAGCACCTGCATCAATGCGCCGGCGAGGCCCAGTAGCCCGCCGGCCGCGAAGGCGGCCAGGGCGCGCGGCAGCCGCAGTTCCAGCACCAGCGTGTGGTGCAGGCGACTGCCTTCGCCCTGAAACACGGCCAGCAGGTCGCCGACCGGGATGGCCACACTGCCGAAGGCCAGTGCGATCAGGATGGCCAGTAGCGAGGCGGGCAGCAGGACTGCGGCGGCATGCAGGAAGGAGCGGGTCACGGCTGCTGCGGTCAGTCTGCCCGGCGCGAGCGGGCGCGTTCCAGCGCCTCGCACATCAGGCGGGTGCCCTCGGCGATGCGCGGGGTGTGACGCTGGAGCAGGGACGGCGGGATAAAGAACAGGTTGTCGCGCTGCACCGCCGTCAGGTCCGCCCACTGTTGCCAGGCGAGCACCCAGTCCGGACGATCCTCGCCCATGCCGCCGCCGATAATCACCTCCGGATCGGCCTCGAGCACCGCCTCGCGATCCATACGCGGCACCAGTCGATCCAGGTGCCCGAACACGTTCACGCCGCCACACAGGCGGATCGCCTCGCTGATCAGGTGGTTGTCGTTGACGGTCATCAGCGGCTGCTCCCAGACCTGGTAGAACAGGCGAACCGGTTCGCGGGCGCTGTAGTCCCCGCGCAGGGCCTGGATCTCGTCGAGGAAGGCCTGCACGGCCGCATCGCCCGGTTCCGCGGTGCCGGCCAGCGTCGCCATGCGACGCATACTCGAAGCCACACCCTCGAAACTGCGCGGCTCCGAGACATAGACCGTGAATCCGAGGTCGCGCAGGTGCTCGATCTGCGCGCCGGAATTGCCGCTGCGCCAGGCGATGACCAGGTCCGGATCAACCTGAACCACGCGTTCCATGTCGATGCGGCTGTAGCCACCGACGCGAGGAAGCGCTGCGGCTTCCGGGGGGAAATCGCTGAACTCGGTAACCCCGACCAGCCGGTCCCCGGCGCCGACGGCGAACAGTACCTCGGTGATGTGGGGCGCGAGGCTGACGATGCGTTCGGCGGGGTTTTCAAGGCGGACCTCACGGCCATCGTCATCGGTGACCGTGATCGAGTCGGCGAGCGCGGGGGGCGCGCCGAGGAACAGCGTCCCAAGGAGTGTCAGATGGCGTATCGGGCCAAGTAAATGCATTAAAAATCCGTTTGTTGCCGAGCAGAATGGATAGGAAAAAACAAGCGCGAGCCGCGCCATTTCATGGGCGCGAAAGTCGCCCATCATAGCAGCAAGGTCGGGACCCTCCGGGATGGCAAGTGGTCGGGCGTGGCATGACCGCGTATCATTGCCGGGCTTGACCAGGTGCCTGTGGAACGCAGGTGAAACGGGAAGCCGGTGCAAGTCCGGCGCTGCCCCCGCAACGGTAAGCAAGCGGCGAAACGCGCGGCAGACTCGGCCACTGTGTCCTTCGTGGGGCATGGGAAGGCGTCTGTCGAATCGGTATCGTCCGACGCTTGCAAGCCCGGAGACCGGCCTGGAGTTGTAATCATCCTGCGACCGTGCGGCGGGCAATGGTCGAGGGCGCAGGCCGCATTTCCGGGGCCGGCTCCTCCGTTTGCGCCGTGCCGTCGCCCCGACGGAAGCTCATGACGGCCCCACATCCCAGCCAGTCAGCACCTAACCCGAACGCGTTCGCCACGGCCGAACGCGCGGCGGTGTATCGCGTGATTGGCGAACGCCGGGATATGCGGCATTTCCGTCCGGACCCGGTGGACGGCGATACCCTGCGGCGGTTGCTGGAGGCTGCGCATCATGCGCCGAGCGTGGGGTACATGCAGCCCTGGCGTTTCCTGCGGGTGACGGACGCTGGGCTGCGTGAAGCGCTGCATGGACATGTGGCGGCGGAACAGGCGCGCACGGCCGAGGCCTGTGGCGAGCGCGCCGCCGAGGTGCACCGACTGAAGCTGGAAGGCATCCGCGATGCCGGAGAGCTGCTGGTGGTGGCGCTGACCGATGGGCGCGAGCGCTACGTGCTCGGCCGGCGGACCATCCCGGAGATGGACCTGTGCTCGGCCGCCTGTGCGATCCAGAACCTTTGGCTAGCGGCGCGTGCGGAGGGGCTGGGCATGGGCTGGGTGTCGCTGTTCGACCCGGACTGGCTGGCGCGCGAGCTGGCGATGCCGGAAGGCGCGTGGCCGATCGCGATCCTCTGCCTGGGCCACGTCGATGCGTTCTACGAACGCCCGATGCTGGAAACGGAAGGTTGGGATGAACGGCGGTCACTGGACGATCTGGTGTTCGAAAATCGCTGGGAACAACCGGACTCGGGGACCACGGACACGGCCCCGCGCCGAGGATGATCACATTCGCGCTGCTGGTGGCCGCGCTGGTCCTGGACCGCCTGTTGGGGGATCCGCGCCGTGGCCATCCGCTGGCGGGTTTCGGGATGCTGGCCGCCGGGGCGGAGCGGGTCGGCCATGCCGATTCGGTCTGGCGTGGCGGCCTGTGGCTGCTGGCCCTGGTGGTGCCGTTCGCAGTTGCGATCTGGTGGCTGGGACGCTTGCCGGGGGGCTGGCTGGTGGATCTCGCTGTGTTGTGGCTGGCACTGGGCTGGCGCGGGTTGGAGGTGCACGCCAACCGAGTAGCGGATGCCTTGCAGGCCGATGACTTGCCGCGGGCCCGACAGGCGGTGGGTATGCTGGTCAGCCGGGACACAAGCGAACTGGATGCTTCCGGCATCCGGGCGGCTACCGCGGAATCGGTACTGGAGAACGGAAATGATGCGGTGTTCGCGACGATATTCTGGTTTCTGGTGGCCGGTGGAGCCGGGGTCGTGGTGTATCGGCTGGTGAACACGCTGGATGCGATGTGGGGTTACCGAACGGGGCGTTATAACCGTTTTGGACGTGCCGCGGCGCGGCTGGACGATATCCTGAACTGGGTCCCGGCGCGCCTGACCAGTTTGGCCTACGCCCTGGCAGGCAATACCCGTGCGGCGCTGCGCTGCT
>SKNJ01000241.1 GCA_007120575.1 Thioalkalivibrio sp. | reverse complement strand
GGAGGACGGCCAGCGTCTGCAATGGTTCGCCGGCGACTTCCTGCGCTTCCACCGCGCCGAACACACCAACGCCCCCGACCGGCTGGTCGTCACCGACCTGCGCCTCGGCGCACCTGGCTTCTTCCCCTTCGGCTTCGAGATCGCCGAGGAACGCGACGGCGACTGGCAACCCATCACCAGCCGCCAGGTCCGCGAGACGGGCCCGCGTGAAGACGCGATCCGTGCCATCGCCACGCGCATCATTGATCCGGAGGGTGCGCCCTGCCTCATGGACCTGGCCGAACCCGATTACGCCATCACCCGGCCGCCGCCGCGCTGCCGCCTGCAGATGCCGTGATCGGATCCGACGAGCCTGAACCGGGACCCGCGGCCGCCTGCGAACTGTGTGGCCGCAAGATGGACGCGCTGACCCGCCACCACCTGATCCCGCGCAAGCAGCACCGGCGCAAGCGCATCCGCCGACGCTTCAGCCGCGCCGAGCGCGAGGCCCGCATCCTGTGGGTCTGCCGCCCCTGCCATGACCACATCCATAAACACTTCGACGAACAAACCCTGGCGGAACGCCTGAACACCCGCGAGGCGCTCCTCGCCGAACCGGTCGTCCACGACTTCGTCACCTGGATCGCCCGCCACCCACCCGGCTTCAAACCACACGGCTAGTGCCCGTTGCCCGCGCCACTCCTGGCCGGGCCAGATTCGTCATCGGTGTTTGCACGCCTCCCCGGGGCTGCCTGCCTCGGCAATGGCTGGCCTTGGTTCGTCCTCGGGTGTTTTCGGTGGTTTCATCCCGGCCGCCAGCCAGGCGCTCACTCACGAGCGTACCTGGCAGGCGGCTGGACGAAGGCACTGGAAAAGACTGGCGGCGGGCCGCAAGCGACGCCGTCAGGCGCCGGCGCGCCAGGCACAGGGCGCACCCGCCGCCTCGTCCAGCGTCTGCAACAGCACCTCGTGTGCCGCCTGCTCCTCCTCCGTCGGTTCGATCACCGGCAACGGCGCTCCGGACCGCCGCGCCTGCACCGGCCCCGCCGCACCGGTCGCGCCATCCCCCTCGCGATCCAGGGTCAGCGCCACCTGCCCCCCGGTCATCGCGAGGTAGACGTCGGCGAGGAGCTCCGCGTCGAGCAGCGCCCCGTGCAGGGTCCGCCCCGAGGCATCCACCTCGTAGCGCTTGCACAGGGCATCCAGGGAATTGCGGCTGCCCGGGTGCATGCGCCGCGCCAGCAACAGCGAATCCAGCACGCCACAGACCTCCTCCACCGAGGCCACCGGGGCCACCTCGCCCAGCAGGCGCAGCTCGTGGTTCAGGAAGCCCACATCAAACGGCGCGTTGTGAATGATCAATTCGGCCCCACGCACGAACTCGACGAACTCACCCACAACATCTGCGAACCGCGGCTTGTCGGCCAGGAACTCGTTGGTAATGCCGTGCACCTGCATCGCACCCGCATCGATCTCACGGTCCGGTTGCAGGTACTGGTGCAGGCGACGCCCGGTCAGACGGCGGTTCTCCAGCTCCAGGCAGCCGATTTCGATCACCCGGTGGCCTTCGGAGGGCTCGAGGCCGGTGGTTTCGGTGTCCAGCACGATCTGGCGCATGGTGGCTCCCGTTTCAGTCCGGTGCGGTGCCGGCCAGCAGGGCATCAATACCTGCATTGGCCAGCGCGTCCGCGCGTTCGTTTTCCGGGTGCCCGCTGTGCCCGCGCACCCAGTACCATTCAATGTCATGACGCTGCGCCTGGACGTCCAGGGCCTCCCACAGATCCCGGTTCTTCACCGGCGAACCGCCGGACGAGCGCCAGTTACGCCGTTTCCAGCCCGGCAGCCATTCGGTGATGCCCTGCTTCACGTATTTGGAGTCCGTGACCAGTTCCACCTTGCAGGGCCGCTTCAGGGTCTCCAGGGCTCGGATCGCGGCCGTCAACTCCATACGATTGTTGGTGGTATCCGGCTCGGCGCCGTGCAGCTCGCGCTCGCGTCCACCGTAGCGCAGAATCGCGCCCCAGCCCCCCGGACCGGGATTCCCGCGGCAAGCCCCGTCCGTGTAGATATAGACGCGATCATCAGCCATGAGTGCGGTTCCGCGCGGCCGAGCGTGGGTGGCGGAAGACGCGCGAAGGCGCCAGCGCGCCCGGGGCGCGCGCAGCGGGCATGACGAACCGTTTCAGCGGCTCCGGGCGCAGCGGCAGGCCGACTCGACGCCGTGCCACGGTCAGGACCACGCTCGCCAGCGGCGGCAGGCCACGCATCGTCCAGGCATCCACCGTGGCCAGGCGCCGCTGCCAGTTGGCCGGAAGACCGGGCGGCAGGAGGCTCAGGCTCCACTGTTCGTCCACTTCCAGATCGGCGGCCTCCAGCCACTGGCGATACTCGCGCCGCCGCAACCCCTCGGGCAACGACGAGACACGCACGCCCCCCCGCGGACCGGGCTTCAGACGGTTTCCCTCGAGCAGAAACAGCTGACCTTCGGGCTCCAGCACTCGGGCGGCCTCGGCGATCACCGCATCGGGTTCCGCGAGATAGGCACAGGGATGCGCCAGCACGATGCGTCGCGCACATTCGGAATCGAACGGCCAGGCCTCCGGCGCCGCACGCAACGCCGGTTCCGCGGACGACATGCGAATCACGCTGGCCCAGGACTTGTCGGACTCCTCCAGCAGTGGCACCGGGGCCAATTCCAGCGCGATATCACCAGGCCCCATCTCGCCATGCCGGCGAATCCGTTCGCGCAGCCGCTCCCGCACCCGCCGCCCATGCGGCTCGGCGTACCAGTGCGCGAGCCAGCGCACAAAGGGGTCTTGGTCAGGGGCGGTCTCTGCTTTATGCTTCAGCTCCATGATTATCCGACCGTCTCTCCCGCTGGCCCTCGCGCTGGGCCTGGCCACCTTGCTCGCTTCTGCGTGTAGCGTACACGACTCGGAGCGTACGCTGGATACCACGGCAACCCCGAAGCCCGTGCTGGAACCACGCACCCCGGCCGATGTTCAGGCCGCGATGGCGCGACAGGCCCGGGACGCGGACCAGGAAATGGCGGCCACCGACGACCTGTGGGAACGCGCGCGCCGGGGCTTCGCATTCAGCGACGCCCTCGACCACGAACGTGTCCGAACCTATATCGAACACTACCGCGAGCATCCGCGAATCATCGAGGTCTCGACCGAACGCGCCGAGCCGTTCGCCTATTTCATCCTGTCCGAGATCGAACGCCGCGGGATGCCGACCGAGCTCCTGCTTCTGCCGATCGTGGAGAGCGGCTATGCCGCCGGGGCCACCTCCAGCGGTCGCGCGGCGGGCATCTGGCAATTCATCCCGTCCACCGGCGACCACTTCGAGCTGCAACGCGATCTCTGGTATGACGGACGCCGCGACGTCTACCAGTCGACCCTCGCCGCCCTCGACTACCTCGAGGCACTGCACGCCCGGTTCGACGACTGGTACCTGGCCCTGGCCGCCTACAACTTCGGCCAGGGCAACCTGACCCGCGCGATCCAGCACAACACCGAGCGCGGCCGGGGCACTGACTACTGGAGCCTGGATCTGTCACGCGAGGCCACGGGTTATGTGCCGCGGCTGCTGGCCCTGCGCGAGCTGTTCCTGCATCCGGAACGCTACGACACTCGCCTGACTCCGGTCGCCAATGCCCCGGCGGTAGAAATGCTCGAACCGGAGCGTCAGGCCGACCTGTCCCTGATCGCCGAACTGGCCGATCTGGAAGCGGACACCCTGAAACGCCTGAACCCCGGCTATCAGCGCCACGCCACCCATCCCAATGGCGCCCAGCATCTGTTCGTGCCACATAACACCGCCGAGCCGTTGCGCGCGGCGCTCGCGGAGCGTGGCGACGAACCGCTCATCCGTTTCCGCGAATACACCGTGGAGCACGGCGACAACCTGGGACGCATCGCCCAGCGCAACGGGACCCGGGTCGCAATCCTGCGCCAGATGAACAACCTGCGCGACGACCTGATCCGGGTCGGCCAGATCCTGCGTCTGCCAGTCACCGGAGACGAACCGGCCTTGTCCGCGACACACCAGGCCCGCCCCGCCCGTCTCGAATCCTACGAGGTGCGGCCCGGCGACAGTCTGTGGGCGATCAGCCAGCGCACCGGGATGGGCATCGGCGCGCTACGCGCTGTCAACGACCTCGAACCGGGCGCGATCCTGCGCCCGGGCGACACCCTGAAAATCGCGCGGAACGGCGTCCAGGACGGCGGATCACGCGAACTCGCCTACGAGGTCCAGCCCGGAGATTCCCTGTCCACCATCGCAAGCCGCTTTGGCGTCGGCGTCGCCGATCTGCGGCGCTGGAACTCCCTGAATGGCGACGGTATCCGCGCCGGCGAAACCCTGACCCTGTTCCTCGCCCACGCCGACGAGGCCCTGGTACAGGCCGACAGCTAACCTCTTGGTCCGTATCCCGCCCGGCAGTGGCGGGTCCGGAGCCACTGCCAACGCCGTCAGCGGGTCCCGGACCGGCCGCCGCCGCAGGCTCCTCCGCGCAGCTCCACATGGACCAGCAGTTCCCTGGAAAAGGAAGGGGAGCACCCTATTGGGCGAGATAGCGCGACACGCGCGGCACGGCGTCCAGCAGATGGCGAGTGTAGTCGGCCTGCGGACTGGCCAGCACCTCGGCGGTGGCGCCAATCTCCTCCATGCGCCCGTCGTGCATCACCAGCATGCGGTCGGAGAAGTACTCGACCACGCCCATGTCGTGGGTGATGAAGATCATCGCCAGACGCCGCTCCGCGCGCAGCCGAGCGAGGATCTGCAGCACCTCGGCCTGGACGGACACGTCGAGCGCGCTGGTGACCTCGTCGCAGATGATCACGTCCGGGTCTAGCACCAGGGCCCG
>SKNJ01000295.1 GCA_007120575.1 Thioalkalivibrio sp. | reverse complement strand
TCCGTGAGCTCGACATGCAGCAGTGCGGGCGGCAGCTGGTTCCGTTTCATGGCCTCGGCGATGTGCGCGGCCAGTTCCGGCCGTTGCAGGTCGCGGGCGGACAGGTTGATGGCGACATGCCCACCCAGGCACGCAGGGTGGAGCGGGCGAGGAAGTCCGAATACGGAAGGCCGTTGGTCGCTGCCAGCCTGGTACGCAGTGGATTCACGGCTGTTCTCCCTGCTCGCCGTTGATGCCCATCCGGTGGGCGGGGCGCGGATGACGAGGCGGTCCCGGGCCCGCCGCACGATTGGCATCTGCAATCGTGTCCCCTTGCATTGGAGCGTAGCCTGTCGCCCCGGTACTTGCGCGCCGGTGGGCACAACAAGACTTGAAGATGGTTTACGTGCGGGACAACGCAGATCCGCGCGGACCGCGAGGAGAGGTTGATGAACGAGCAGCGGGGCGGCGGCAGTGCGCCGCTGGAGATCGGAACGGTGCGGCTGTCCGGGGGCGGGAGGATCGGGATGAGTGCGTGCCCGGGCAAGCGGGATCCCCATCCGGCGGCCGCCATTCGGACGTGCGATCTGCGCGCGGATCTGGAGGCCATCCGGGCCTGGGGTGCGACGGCCCTGGTCACGCTGAATCAGGCGCGCGAGCTCGAAGCCCTCGGGGTGGCCGATCTCGGCGAGGCGGTCCGTACCGCCGGGATGGAATGGCTGCATCTGCCGGTCGGTGACATGGCCGCGCCGGATCGCCCGTGGGAGGCACGCTGGCGGGAGGTCGGACCGGACGTGCACCGGCGACTGCGCGCTGGAGAGGGCGTTGTGTTTCATTGCGGCGGCGGGCTGGGGCGGGCCGGTACGATTGCGGCACTGACCCTGATCGAGCGGGGCCGCTCGGCTGAGGAGGCCATCGCCGAGGTACGCGCGGCACGGCCGGGGGCGATCGAGAGTCCGGACCAGCAACGTTACCTGCGCGGCTTGACGCCTCCCTCGGCCGCCGCCCGCGCGCAGGACTGACGACGAGACCCCGAAGGGAGCCGGCATGTGTGGTCGCTTCGCACGTTATACGCCCATCAGCGAACTGGCATGGCGCTACTTCGATCTGAAGCTGGAGGGGGTTCCGGACACCGGGCGCTACAACATCTCCCCGGGCGTGGAGATCGAGGCGTTCCGTGCTGCGGAGGAGGGTGGTTCGGTGTTCCAGCCGATGTACTGGGGGTTCCGTCACCACCGGGTGATGGACGGCCCCACGCCGATCAATGCCCGCGCCGAGACGATCGCTACCAGCCCGTATTTTCGCGATGCGTTTGCCCATCGTCGCTGCCTGATCCCGGCCGATGGCTGGTACGAGTGGCAGGCGACCGGGAACGGCAAGCAACCGTACTACGTGACTCTGGCCGAGGACGCCCCGCAGGACGTCCTCTTCCTGGCCGGGATCTGGGAACCGATGGCGGTCGATGACGCCTGCTGCGCGATTATTACCGAACCGGCTGCACAGCCCCTGGCGCACATCCACGAGCGTCAGCCGCTGGTACTGGATGCCGACTGCCGCCACGACTGGCTGGATCCGGCGCTGACCGATCGTGCTGCAATTCGCCAGCACACCCGTCGTCTGGCACCGGAGGCATTGCGTGCCTGGCCGATATCCACGCGCGTGAATCGCCCGTTCGAGGATGACGCGGACTTGCTGAATGCCATCGGGTAGGATCGAGCCCCGTCCCTGTGCCGCGGCCGTTCGAAACGGGGCGCGGCGGGCGATCGCCCGGACAGGATGTGATGGGGTTCGATGCGGGGTACAGGATGCGTAGCGCCATTTATGACGGGCTGATCCTCCGGCTCACCGCGCGCTGGTATGCGGCGGTGCTGGAGCGGGTGCCGCAAGGGGCCAGGATGCTGGATGTCGGTATTGGCACGGCCGGCGCGCTGCTGGCCAACGCCGCGCAGGTGACGCGCAAGGACCTGCGGATCACCGGGATCGACATCGATGCCGACTATATCCGGCACGCTCGGACCCGGCTCCGCGATTCCCCGCTGGCCGAACGCGTCGAGGTGCGGCTCGAGTCGGTCTACGACCACCGTGGAGGGCCGTATGACGCGGTGTACTTCTCGGCCAGTTTCATGCTTCTGCCCGAGCCGGAGCGGGCGTTGCGGCATTGCCGAGAACTGCTGAAACCGGACGGCCGGATCCATTTCACGCAGACGATCCAGACCCGGCCGGCGCGCTGGGTCGAGGTGCTCAAACCGATGCTGAAGCGATTCACCAGCATCGACTTCGGCCGGGTGACCTACGAGGCCGACTTCCGCGCGCAGGTCCGCGCCGCTGGACTGGAACTCGAGGAGTACACGATCCTCGCCAGGCATGGCAGTCGGGCATCCTGCCTGGCCGTGGCTCGCCCGGCGGGTACCGGTTAGCGGGGGTGAGTGTCCCCGGGCAGGTGGTGGACGGCATTGCGGTTGCTGTGCGAGCGTCCCGAACGTTGGTCGTCGATTGAAGGGGTCATGATCCGTTTATCGGAGGCGAACGCGGGTGTGACCGGTGCTGTGCAAACTGGATCGCCCTATCGAACCGTCAGGAGTAGACCCATGCTCGGAAGGGCCCTTCATATTGGCAGTGCTGTGCTGATGAGTCTGATGCTGGTTGCGGGGTGCAACAGTCACTCAACCAGAACATCCGATGACGCATTTCGGCTCCAGTTGCTGCACTTTGCCGACGTGGACGGTGGCGGTACCGCAGCCATGCTCAATGTCGACGAGTTCTCGGCCCTGGTGGATCATTTCCGCTCCCGGGACCCCGATCGCACGATCCTTCTGAGCTCGGGCGACAACTCCATTCCGGGACCCATCTTCGCGGCCAGCGATGATGACCGTATGGCAGCGGTCATCGGCGAGCCGGGGCAGGGTCGCGGCGAGATCGCGATCCAGAATCGCCTGGGCGTACAGGTCGCGGCGATGGGCAATCATGACCTGGATACCGGACCGGCGGGGCTTGCCGGCATGATCCAGCCCGACGGGGAGTATCCGGGCGCCTTCTGGCCGTTCATCTCGGTCAACATCGATTTCGCGGCCGATTCGAATACGGCGCCGCTACTTCAGGATGCGGGTCAGGAGGCTGGAAGTCTGCCCCCGGGTTCGCTGGCGCGCAGCGTCGTAATCACGGTGGATGGCGAGCGTGTGGGGATCGTCGGGGCCGTGACCCCCACGCTTCCGTCCATCACCTCGGTTGGCAACCTGACGGTTTCTCCAAGCCCGTTCACCGAGGACGCCACGGGCCTCGATGCACTGGCGGCCGTGATTCAGGAAGAGGTCGATGCCCTGACCGCGGAGGGCATCGACAAGGTCATACTCGCCGCGCACATGCAGCGCATCGACGTGGAACGAAATCTGGCTACCCGGCTGCGCGATGTCGATATCATTGTCGCCGGAGGCTCGAATACCCTGCTGGCTGACAGCAACGACCTCCTGCGCGAGGGGGATACGCTTCAGGGTGACTACCCGGAGATCTTCACCAGTGCCACTGGCGACCCGGTGCTGTTGGTCAATACATCCGGTAATTACAACTATCTGGGACGCCTGGTGGTGGCGTTCGATGCGGACGGCGTCATCCTGACGGATCGCCTGAATCCGGCGGACAACGGTGCCTGGGCCGCCACACCCGCCGTGGTGGCGCAATTGCAGGCGGAACCCATCCCGGAGGTCGTGGAAGTGGCCGACGTGATGCGCGAGATCCTGGGCGAACTGGATGGCGATGCCTACGGGATTACGTCCGTGTTCCTGGAGGGGCGCCGTGCCCAGGTGCGCGGTGGCGAGACCAACTTCGGCAATCTGAGCGCCGATGCGAACCTGTGGTATGGGCAACGGATGGAGACCGCCCACCCGCCGCTGGTGTCGGTAAAGAATGGCGGCGGCATCCGTGCGCCGATCGGGAGGGTCAGCGTGCCGCCCGGTGAAGAGGACGCGGTGGTCCTGCTCCCGCCTGCCGCGAATGACTTCGGCAAGCCCGCGGGCGGGATCTCGCAGCTCGACATTCAGACCTCGCTGGCATTCAACAATGGTCTCGCCCTGGTCGACATGACCGCCGCCGAGCTGCGCGATCTCCTGGAAGAACTGATCAAGGGCAATTTCGGGCATACGGCCGGTCTGCGCGTCGAGTTTGATCGTTCTTTCCCCGAACGTTCGGCTGGCGACACGAACCAGGGTCTCGCCACGGACGGGCAGCAGATTCGGGAGATGCAGGTCTGCCTGGGCGACTGGAATGCCGGTCAGTGCGGAGATGGCTGGGAAACGGTGGTAGCCGGTGGCGTGACCCAGTCAACCGGACGCAGTTATCGCGTGCTGGCACTCGACTTCCTCGCGGCCTGCGCGGCACCCGCGGGCAGTGAGTTCGAAACGGAGAACTGTGGCAGCGGCTGGCCGTTCAAGGGCCTGGCGGACCCCCGCTTCGCGTCGCTGCTCGAAGGGCGCTTTGCGGCCAATGACCCGGGCCTTGCGGATTTCGCCACGAGCGGGGGCGAGCAGGACGCCTTGGCCGAATACCTGCGGGCATTCCATGGCGACGAGGACAGGGCCTATGGGGTTCCCCCGGATGTCAATGAACGCATGCTATCCATCGCAAACTGAGGTGCGACCGGACCGACAAGCCCCTTGAGTGAAGAGCGCTCGCGGGGGCTTTCAATAAACGGGGTGGCCCGAGGATTCCGCATGGGGGATTTTCCTCAGTCGGCCGTATTTCCCAATACGGCACGCCTTCGGAAAATCCCCGGTGCCGCCAAAATCCTGCGCGATCATCACGCGAATTCATGAAGCATCCGGGCTAGCCTGGATGTCCCCGAACACGTCGTGGAGGCATGGCGATCAGTCGTCTTCGGCGTCGTCCTTGTCCTGCTTGCCGCT
>SKNJ01000097.1 GCA_007120575.1 Thioalkalivibrio sp. | reverse complement strand
TGTTCCCCGATCCTGCGTTGCGCCGCTTGCGGGTAGAACCACTACCCGCTGCACGACGCGCCTTGTCTCGGAAAACAGGGGGTACCAACGCGGACGTGCGATTAAATCAGCGTCTCCCTAGCCCGGATGTTTCATGAATTCGCGTGATGATCGCGCAGCATATTGTCCGTACAGGAGATTATCCGAAGGAGTGCCGTATTGGACGATACGGCCGACTGAGGAAGATCCCCTGTGCGGACAAGAGACCCGCGAGGGCGCGTGCAATGCATGAAATATCCGGGCTAGGGGAACCCGGTCGGGGATCATTTTCGGCACTCGGCCGCGGAAACGCCTTCCACTCGACATCCTGGCCAGGCAGTGTCTCCGCGGCGCGCCGATGGTTTACCATTCGCTTAACGGAATGCGTACCCGCACGACCCTTCGAACCCACGAGGCCGCCACATGAGCAAGACCGTCACGCTGACCGACAATGCCACCGGCAAGAGCATCGAGCTCCCGGTGCAGGAGGGCTCGCACGGCCCGAACTGCATCGATATCCGGGGCCTGTACAAAGAGCTGGGGTACTTCACCTACGATCCGGGATTCATGTCGACGGCGAGCTGCCGATCGGATGTCACCTTCATCGATGGCGACAAAGGCACCCTGCTCTATCGCGGCTACCCGATCGAGCAACTGGCGGAACAGAGCACCTACCTGGAGGTCTGCTACCTGCTGCTGAACGGCGACCTCCCGGCATCCGACGAGCTGAGTGACTTCTCGCGCATCATCAAGGAACACTCGATGCTGCACGAGGCGGTTCGTCGCTTCTTCGATGGCTTCCGCCACGACGCGCATCCGATGGCGATCATGGTCGGCGTGGTCGGTGCGCTATCCGCCTTTTACCACGACAACGTGGACGTGCATAACCCGGAGCACCGGCGCATCGCGGCACACCGTCTGATCTCCAAGATGCCGACCATCGCCGCCTGGTCTTACAAATACGCTCACGGACAGCCGTTCATGTACCCGGACAACAAGCTGTCGTACACGGCCAACTTCCTGTCCATGATGTTCGGTGTACCCAGCGAGCCGTATCAGCCGAACCCGTTGTTCGTGCGCGCGCTCGACCTGATCCTGATCCTGCATGCCGATCACGAACAAAATGCCTCGACCTCCACCGTGCGTCTGTCCGGTTCCTCCGAAGCCAATCCGTTCGCGGCGATTTCCGCCGGGATCGCCTCGCTGTGGGGCCCGCTGCACGGCGGTGCCAACGAAAAGGTCATCCGCATGCTGGAGGAGATCGTCCACAGCGAGAAGAGCGTCGAGGACTTCGTGGCCCGCGCCAAGGACAAGAACGACCCGTTCCGCCTGATGGGCTTCGGGCACCGCGTGTACAAGAACTACGACCCGCGCGCGAAACTCATCCGCAAGATGTGCCACGACCTGCTGGAGGAGATGGGCGAGATGGGCGGCGACAACCAGCCGCTGTTCGATGTGGCGATGGAACTCGAGCGCATCGCCATGGAGGACGACTACTTCATCGAGCGCAAGCTCTACCCCAACGTCGACTTTTACTCCGGCATCATCCTGCGCGCGATGGGCATTCCGCTGAACATGTTTACCGTGATCTTCGCCCTCGCCCGGACCGTCGGCTGGATCTCGCACTGGAACGAGATGATGCAGGACCCGGAATCGCGCATTGGCCGCCCGCGCCAGCTCTACACCGGCTACCCCTCGCGCGAGTACATCGCGATCGAGGACCGCTGATCCACAAGCCTCGCGCCCGATGCTGCTTGCCGATTACCCCGGCAGGTGCTATCTACCAGAGAGACAACGGACGCAAGGGAGGGAACACCCATGTCCACCGATCGCTTCTTCATGGTATTTGCCGGGGTGGTTGTACTGCTCAGCGTACTGCTGACCTGGCTGTCCAGTCCCTGGTGGCTGTTACTCGCCGTCTTCATCGGGGTGCACCTGATCCAGGCCGCCTTTACCGGTTTCTGTCCGCTGGTCATGGTGCTGAAGGCCATGGGCCTGAAACCCGGCGAAATCTTTCCCTGAACCCCGCGCGCGCCCGTCCGGTCCCCGCCCCGACAGCGGGGGGACTTGTGCTGGCGCGCGCGGGGCTGCATATTAGTATTGTCTAATAGATAACCCGGAGGAACCCCATGAGCATTGATCGCATCGTCCTCGCCTTTGCCGGCACCGTGATCATCATCAGCGCCGTCCTGGCCTGGCTGTTCACCCCGCTGTGGCTGATTCTCACCCTGTTTGTGGGTGCCAACCTGCTGCAGTCCGCCTTCACCGGCTTCTGCCCGCTGGCCATGATCCTCAAGGCCATGGGCGCCAAGCCCGGCGAGGCGTTCCACTAAGCCAAACGGCCCTCCTCGCTTGCAGGGCCACAGGCCCGGCCGCAAACCGGCCGGGCCTTTTTGTAACAACCACGTGTCGATCACTGGCTCCTGACGGTATGCTCCAGCGCGAGCAACGCACCGCCGCCCACGATCTTCCGGATTTCGCCCGCATCCAGCGTTTCCCGTTCCTCCAGCGCCGCCGCCAGGGCGTCCAGTTCCCCCCGATGCCCCTCCAGGGTCTCGCGCGCATGCTGTTCGATCTCTCCGAGCATATTGCGCACCTCCTCGTCGATCATCGCGGCGGTCGCCTCGCTGTGCTCGCGTGGTCGTGCAATCTCCCGCCCCAGGAAGACATGCTCCTCGCTCTGCGGCAGGGACACCGGCCCGAGGCGCTTGCTCATGCCCCAGTGGGCCACCATCCGTCGCACCAGCTTGGTCGCCTCCCGGAGGTCATTCTCCGCCCCGGTGCTGACCTCGCCGAACACCAGTGATTCAGCCAGGCGCCCGCCGAACATCACCGCGACCCGGTCCCGCAGGTAGGCCTCGCCATGCGTGTGCTGATCCTCGTCCGGCACCTGTGAGGTCACCCCCAGGGCAAACCCCCGCGGAATGATGGTCACCTTCTCCAGCGCGTCGGCGTGGGGCAATAGGTGCGCCAGCAGGGCATGCCCCGCCTCGTGGTAGGCGATCACGTGACGCTCGCGCGCGGACAGCTTCTCCTCGCGCTCCTCGCCGAGCATGATGCGATCGCGCGCATCCAGGAAACAGGCGCGGTCCACCTGCTTCTGCCGGCGGCGCCCGGCAAGCAGTGCCGCCTCGTTCACCAGGTTGGACAGATCCGCGCCGGAGAATCCGATGGTAGTGGCCGCCACCTGGTCCAGATCGACATCGTCCGCCAGCGGCACCTTGCGCGTATGCACCGCCAGGATGGCCCGGCGCGCCTCGCGGTGCGGGTTCTCCAGGGTGATCTTGCGGTCGAAGCGCCCCGGCCGCAGGAGTGCCGCATCCAGTACATCCGGCCGGTTGGTAGCGCCCAGCACCACCACCGACTCCTCGTGCTCGAAGCCGTCCATTTCCGACAGGATCTGGTTCAGCGTCTGTTCGCGCTCGTCATGCCCGCCACCCATGCCGGCCCCCCGCGAACGCCCGATGGCATCCAGCTCGTCGATGAAAATGACCGAGGGCGCATTCTCCTTGGCCTGGCGGAACAGATCGCGCACCCGCGAGGCCCCCACGCCAACGAACATCTCGATGAATTCCGAGCCGGTCACGGTAAAGAACGGCACCCCGGCTTCGCCCGCCACCGCACGCGCCATCAGCGTCTTGCCGGTGCCGGGCGGCCCCATCATCAGGATCCCGCGGGGGATGGTCGCACCCAGCTCGTGGAACCGCTCCGGGTCCTTCAGGAATTCGATCACCTCCTGAACCTCGCGCTTGGCGTTCTCGCAACCCGCCACATCGGCCATGCGCACACGCGTCTCGGTCTGCATCACGCGCTTCGCGGTGGACTTGCCGAAGCTGTAGGCCCCGCCCCCCGAAAGCCCACGAGTCTGAACCCGCGACCAGAACCAGACCAGCAGGGCAAAAATCAGCAACAGCGGCAGGAACCCGACCAGCAACGCCTGCCACCAGGGCGGGTCGGCCGACTCCGCGGCAATCTCGACACCCCGCTCTTCCAGTCGCCGCAGCAGCTCCTCGCCAGTCAGCTCGGGCGTGAACGTCCGAAAATGGCCCGGTTCGTCGATTTCCAGGATTCGCCGACCCCCTTCGGTCAGGGTTCCCTCGACCTCGCGTCCGCGCAGGACCACGTCACGGACGTGGCCCTCCTCCACTGCGCGCACGAACTCCGAATAGCTCAGGCTGACCCGCTCCGGGGCCTGGGCCAGGTGAAACAGCTGAAACAACAACAGGAAACCGGCGGCAAACCACAACACCACAAGCCAGGGCGGCGTGCCTGGACCTCCAGGCATACGGGGTGCCGAATCGTCCTCGGAGGCCGACGGTTTCACGGGCCCCGGGTTGCGCTCCGGCAGGTTGGTGCGTTGGTCAGTCATCGTCTCCACGCTGAGGCAAGATCAGCAACCGGCTCGAGCGGATCCAGTGGCGTGCGGGAAACCACGCCCTCATGTAAACGAGTTTAGGGAAACACTGATGAATGTACACGCGCGGCCGTGAGGAACACCGTGCGCTTCGTTATGCTCGACCGGGGCGCGGGTTTGTCCGCGCCTCGCACGGATCACTGTTCCATCCGGAGAATGCCATGCCGACAACCCGCTGGGCCAAGATCATCATGGCCGCTGGTCTCGCGTTATTCGCGCTGATCGCTGCCCTCAACAACCTGATCGACTACGGCTCCAACTTCCAGTTCGTCAAGCACGTAATGAGCATGGACACCACGTTCGAGGGGAATGCCCTGATGCACCGGGCCATCACCCGCGAGTGGGCCTGGCACCTCGCCTACGCGGCGATCATCCTCGCTCAGGCGCTCATGTTCGTCCTGCTGGCCCTGGGGAGCCTGCGCCTGTACCGCCAGCGTCGCAGCGCCGCCAGCGCCTTCAATG
>SKNJ01000109.1 GCA_007120575.1 Thioalkalivibrio sp. | reverse complement strand
CGCTCCGGCCAGGCCAGGGCATGCGCGATCGGTGTGCGCATGTCCGGATTGCCCATTTGCGCAAGCACCGATCCGTCCTGGTAGGCGACCATCGAATGCACGATGCTCTGCGGATGCAGCACGACCTGGATGGTCGTCGCCGGCACCGCGAACAGCCAGCAGGCCTCGATAACCTCCAGCCCTTTGTTCATCATGGTCGCGGAATCCACGGAGATCTTGCGCCCCATGTCCCAGTTGGGATGGGCACAGGCCTCCTCCGGCGTGATTGCCGCGAAACTGTCAAGCGACCGACCCCGGAACGGCCCGCCGGATGCCGTCAGCCAGATCCGCCCGACCCCGTGGTCGGTCACCGGGTCGGCACAGACGTAACCCTGGGGCAAACACTGGAAGATCGCATTGTGTTCCGAGTCGATCGGCAGCAGACAGGCCCCGGAGCGGCGCACTGCATCCATCAGCAGCGCCCCCGACATCACCAGCGCCTCCTTGTTGGCCAGCAACACCCGCTTGCCGGCCTCGGCGGCAGCCAGCGTCGGGAGCAAGCCGGCCGCACCGACGATCGCGGCCATGACCGCATCCACGGCCTCCGCCCGCGCCACCTCCACCAGGGCCTCCGGCCCGGCCTCGACCCGGGTCGCGCAGCCCGCAGCGCGCAGTTCCGAACGTAGCGTCGGGGCGGCCTCGGCATCGACCACTACCGCCACCTCCGGCTGGAATTGCAGGCACTGCTGTTTCAGACGCTCGACATTGCGGTGGGCGGTCAGGGCATGGACGCGGAAACGCCCGGGTTCGCGCGCCACGACGTCCAGCGTGCTGAGCCCGATGCTGCCGGTGGAACCGAGGATTGTGAGTCGGGTCGGGTTCATGTGCTCCTGCGGTGCGTAGCAAGGGAAACGTCAGACCGGGGCCGCCGGTAATAGCGCCAGCCACAGCAGCCCCGCAAGCAGGACCGGGGCGGCCGCCAGCATACTGTCGAACCGATCCAGAATACCGCCGTGGCCGGGCAACAAGGAACCGCTGTCCTTCGCGCCCGCCTGGCGCTTCAGGATACTCTCGAACAGGTCCCCCACGACCGAGACCAGTGCCACCAGCAGGGACAACAGCACGAACACCAGCGCGTCCATCGGTGCCAGATCCCAGATTCCGGCCGCCACCACCGCGACCACCAGCACCGCCACCAAACCGCCGAACAACCCCTCGCGGGTCTTGCCGGGACTGATCTCCGGCGCCAGCGCCGAACGTCCGAAGGCCTTG
Organism: Thioalkalivibrio sp.; assembly: GCA_007120575.1. Classification (GTDB taxonomy): domain Bacteria; phylum Pseudomonadota; class Gammaproteobacteria; order Ectothiorhodospirales; family Ectothiorhodospiraceae; genus Thioalkalivibrio. The sequence goes on along the minus strand of SKNJ01000109.1, from coordinate 3,658 downwards.
CCGGCGAAGTATGCTCCGGTATCCGCCAGGCCGACCAGAAAGACCAGATAGACCACCAACCAGGGTGTCAGCGCATGCAGCCACACCAGCGACATCCCGGCGGGCACCAGACACATTGGGGCGGCGATCGCGAACAGCCCACGCCGCTCGCCCCGGCCAGCCCCCGATTCCCTGCGATAAAACGGCAGGGCCAGGGTCACCGCAGCCCACCAGGCCACCGCCAGTAGCAGTACGGCGAGGTGCCACTCCCCTGCCAGGGTGAGCCCCAGCGCAGCCAGCATCCCGACCACCACGGCCACCAGTGCGCCGCGTGCCACGCGGGTCTCCAGTTCAGTCAGTCCCGCCCACTCCCAGGCAGCCAGTCCAACCACCGCCGTGACCAGAATCAGTACCGCCCAGTTCGGGCCCCAGGCGACCAGAGCCAGGGCCGGCAGGCCGACCACCAAAGCAGTGAGGATGCGCTGCCTAAGCACGACTGGATTCGACCCCGGCCACTGCCCCCTCGCTCGGCCCCCGTACCCGCCCGAAACGCCGCTGACGTCGCCCGTACCACGCCAGGCTGTGTTCCAGCTCGCGATCGCCGACATCCGGCCAATAGGTCTCCAGAAACAAGAGCTCGGCATATGCCGCTTGCCACAGCAGGAAGTTGCTGATGCGTTGTTCGCCACCGGTACGGATCAACAGGTCGACGTCCGGCAGCCCGGACGTCGCGAGAAAGGAGCCGAATACCGCCTCCCCATCGCCGTCTCCCGGCATGCCGGCCTCGGCCCAGCGGCGCGCGGCCTGCAGAATGTCCCAACGCCCGCCATAGCCCAGGGCAATCACCAGGCACATGCCGCCGTTATCACGGGTGAGGTCCTCGGCGTCCTGCATGCGCTGGCGCAACTCGCCGGGAAAGCCGGCACGCTCGCCGACAAACCGCAGGGTCACGCCGCGCTCGCGCAACTCGGGGAGTTCCGCCTCGATCGCGGATACGAACAGGTCGAACAGCGCCTCGACCTCGGACGACGGGCGTCCCCAGTTCTCGCTGCTGAACGCAAACAGGCTCAGGGTGTCAATGCCGCGCGTCGCATAAAAGCGCACCGCGCGTCGGGTCGTCTCCAGGCCCTGGCGGTGGCCGGCCGAACGTTCGAGGCCACGCGACTCGGCCCAGCGCCCGTTACCATCCATGATAATGGCGACATGCCGGGGCAGCGCGTCGGGGACGGGAGGATTGGGGGCCGGCATCACGCGATGACCGGTCAGACTTCCATCAGCTCGGCTTCCTTCTCCGAAAGCATCTGATCGACCTGGGCCGTGTGCTGGTCGGTCAGTTTCTGCACCTCTTCCTGGGCCCGATGTTCATCGTCCTCGGAGATTTCCTTGTCCTTCACCGCCTGCTTGAAGGCATTGTTGGCATCGCGCCGAATATTCCGGATCGCGACCCGGGCATTCTCGGCCTCGGACCGCACCACCTTCACCAGATCGCGCCGACGTTCCTCGGTCAAGGCCGGCAGCGGGACGCGAATCACCGTACCCATACTGGCCGGATTCAGCCCGAGATCGGAGGTCATGATCGCCTTCTCGAGCTTGCCCACCATATCCTTTTCGTAGGGCACCACGGTCAGCGTGCGCGAATCCTCGGCATTGATATTCGCGACCTGGTTGATCGGGACCTCGGCCCCGTAGTAGTCGACGTGAACATGCTCCAGGAGGCTGGGGTGCGCGCGCCCGGTGCGGATCTTGGCAAGCTCGCTGCGCAGCGACTCCAGGCTCTTGTCCATGCGCTGGCGCGCATCCTTGATAGTGGCATCAGTCATGGCTGGATCCCTCGACCAGGGTCCCGACCGGCTCGCCCATCACCAGCCGCTGCAGGTCCCCTTCGGCAAACATGTTCATCACGCGGATGGGCAGGCCATTGTCACGACACATGACCAGTGCAGTCGTGTCCATCACTCCGAGGCGTTGCTCCAGTGCCTCGTCAAAGGTCAGACGGTCATAACGGCGCGCCTCCTTGCACGTCATCGGATCGGCATTATAAACCCCGTCGACCTTGGTCGCCTTGATCATCAGGTCCGCGTTGATCTCGATCGCGCGCAGACTGGCGGCCGAGTCAGTGGTGAAGAACGGACTACCGGTCCCCGCCGCAAACACCACGATCCGACCCTTCTCGAGGTGCCGCACCGCGCGCCGCCGGATATAGTCCTCGCAGACCTGGTTGATGCGGATCGCCGACATTACCCGACAAAAGCGACCCGCCCGCTCGATGGCGTCCTGCAGCGCCAGGGCGTTGATCACGGTTGCCAGCATGCCCATGTGGTCGCCGGTGACCCGATCCATACCGCCCTCGGCCAGACCCGCGCCACGGAAGATGTTACCGCCACCGATCACGATGCCGACTTCCACACCGAGGCGCGACAGCTCCGCTACTTCCGAGGCCACTCGTGCCAGGACATCCGGGTCTACCCCGTAGGAGTGCTGGCCCAGCAACGCCTCCCCGCTCAGTTTAAGAAGGATGCGCCGGTACGCGGGCTGCCTGTCCTGACTCATTGGGCTCCTTTCTCGGACGATGTCCATCCCGGACGGATGCGACCGTGCACCCGCCCGTGTGCTGTGCCGTACGCACGCGGCCGCCGATGGCGGTTTCGTGCGTTGCGTCGGCTCAGGCCCCGCGGGCCTGAGCCATGACTTCCTCGGCGAAGTTCTCGCGCTTCTTCTCGATCCCTTCACCCACCTCGAACCGGACAAACCCGGTAACCGTGGCACCTTGCGCCTCGAGCAGCTGCCCCACCGTCTGGTCCGGGTCCTTCACGAACGGCTGGCCAACGAGGGTAATCTCGCCCAGGTACTTGCGGATCCGGCCTTCGATCATCTTCTCGATGATGTTCTCCGGCTTTCCGGATTCCTCCGCCTGGGCCTTGAAGATCGCGCGTTCCTTGTCGAGCAGTTCGCCCGGGACCTGGCTCTCGTCCACGCACACCGGGTGACTCGCGGCGATGTGCATCGCCACATCCTTGGCCAGCGCCTCGTCGCCTCCCTTCAGGCTCACCAGTACACCAATCCGGGCGCCGTGCTGATAGAACCCCAGCGCCTCCTCGGCCTCGATCCGTTCAAAGCGGCGCACCTGGACATTCTCGCCGACCTTGGCAATCAGCTGGGTACGTTGCTCTTCCAGGGTCTGGCCATTGACGGTCTCGGCCATCAGCACCTCGACGCTGTCGGCATTGCCGTTCAGCGCGGTGTTCGCACAGGTAGAGGCGAAACCGCGGAAGTTGTCGTCATTCCCCACAAAGTCGGTTTCGCAGTTGATCTCGATGATCACGGCGCGCTTGCCTTCGCTGGCGATCTCCACCCGGCCCTCGGCGGCAACGCGACCGGCCTTCTTGTCGGCCTTGGCCATGCCGGACTTGCGCATCGCCTCCACTGCGGCTTCCAGGTCGCCACCGGCCTCGGTCAGCGCCTTTTTGCATTCCATCATGCCGGCGCCGGTGCGCTCGCGCAGTTCTTTTACTTGAGCAGCGGTAATCTGCATCGAAAGTCTCTCCTGAATTCAAACGTCGACCGGGCGCCCGCAGGCACCCGGCCCGGTTTCGTCAAGCGGGGTTCGCGGGCTTCTCGCTGGCCGCGGCTTCCGGAGCCGGCTCGGCCGCCGCCTGCGGGGCCTGCGCCTCGGGCTCGG
>SKNJ01000108.1 GCA_007120575.1 Thioalkalivibrio sp. | reverse complement strand
GCCGGGCAGACCATCATGAACTCGTCCTCGGCGATACGCGTGACCGTTACATCCCCCTCGATTCCACCACGTTGATTCAACAACGGCGTATAGACGACGCGGCCGCAGGGGACATCCATGTGATTGGCACAGACGTACTCAAGGCCCTTCAACGAATCCCGGCCCTGTATCAGAAGCTTGGCGAACGATGTCTGATCGAACAGCGCCACATCATTGCGCGCCGCGAGATGCTCGCGTGCATTGCGTTCGAACCAGGAGGGGCGGTCGAAGCTGTAGTCATATACCGGTGTCGAGCCAGGATCGCCATAGAAGTCCGGCCGTTCCCACCCCCCGGCTTCGCCGAAAGCGGCGCCGTGTGATGCCAGCCGGTCGTGCAGAGGCGATCGGCGCACGCCGCGCGCAGTGTCGTACTGCCTGTACGGCCAGTGCATGCCGTACAGCAGCCCGAGACCCTCAACGGTGCGGTCGTGGAGATAATTCCGGTTGTTCTGGAAGGGCAGCATCCTGCGGACATCGACATCCCAGAGATCCATTGGCGGATGCCCTTTGGTAATCCACTCCGCGAGCATGTGCCCAGCCCCGCCAGCCGACTGAATACCCACGGAGTTGAACCCGCAGGCCACGAACAGCCCCGGCAGCTCGGGAGTTTCACCCAGCAGATAGCGATCGTCCGGCGTGAAACTCTCCGGTCCGTTGAAGAACAATTGAATGCCAGCCTCGGCGACCGCCGGCACCCGGTTCATGGCATACTCGAGCTGCGGTTGTACATGATCCCAGTCCGCCGGCAACTGCTCGAACGAAAAGTCATCGGGAATTCCGTCCATGCCCCAGGGCTTGGCTACCGGCTCGAACATGCCGATCAACAGCTTCCCGGCATCCTCCTTGAAGTACAGCGAGTGATCCGGATCGCGCAGGACCGGAAGATCGTTCGTGAGGTCGGGAATGGCCTCGGTAACGATGTAGAAGTGCTCCGCCGCATGCAGCGGAATATCAACGCCCGCCATCCGGCCGATATCGCGCCCCCACATGCCACCGCAATTGACGACATACTCGGCTTCCACGAAGCCCTGATCCGTGGTTACGCCACTCACCCGCCCGTTCTTCGACGCGATATCAAGAACCCGCACCCCTTCCTTGATCGTCGCACCGAGTTGCCGCGCGCCCCGTGCCAGCGCCTGGGTTACATCCGCCGGGTTGATCTGACCATCGCTCGGAATCCACAGCGCTCCGAGAACTCCCTGAAGATCAGCGAGCGGCCAAAGTGCCTGCACCGCGTCCATATCGACGAGTTCACTCTCAAGGCCGAAACACTTTGCCGTCGAATGTGCCCGCCGGATCTCCTCCAGGCGGCCTTCCGAACTCGCAAGCATGATGGAACCGCGACGCAGGTAGCCAGTAGCCTGCCCCGTCTCCGCCTCCAACCCGTCGTACAGTTCGGCACTGTACTGCGCGAGGCGCGTCATGTTGTGGGTTGCTCGCAACTGCCCAACGAGGCCCGCCGCGTGCCAGGTCGTCCCCGACGTGAGCTGACTCTTCTCGACAAGTAGCACATCGGTCCAGCCTGCATGCGCCAGGTGATATGCAATCGAGCAACCGACTACCCCTCCACCGACAATGACTACCTGAGCCCGAGATGGAATCAACGTATGTCTCCAGTTTCACTCTCCCCGTCCCAAGCGGGCGCTTCGCCCCTCGGACTGGGTGCATAGTGGCGCACTAGCGAATGAAGTTCTGCACGAAATCGGCGCCGAGTCCGACCTTCTCGAAGTGTTCCCGGCAAAGTTGGATCAGACCGATGTTGTCCTCGATATGGGTCACGTTGTCGTCATCGTCCATGTACAGAACGGCCCCACCAATGTAGAAGAACGTGATCATCTCGTCGTCATCGTCCACGGTGAGCGTGTGCACCTCACCAGGCGGCTCGAACACATACGATCCGGCTGTGGCCTCCCATGAATGTTCGAGGTATCGCCACTTGCCTTTGATCACGTAACCGTGAACCGGGCTCGGATGCCGGTGGCGCGTCAGCACACCCCCACGACGCACACGCAGTAGTTCGCAATGGGAGCCCGTTGTCATGTCGAACGACAGCGGGCGAAACCAGACGTTCGGTTCCAGTTCGATCCACAACCGTTCATCCTCTGTCCCGTAAGCGACAATCTCAGGCTTCATGCCAAGATTGGCGTAAATCGGCTCGTCAAATCCGACAAACTCGTTGGGTTTGATATTCTGATCACTCATTTCACTCTCTCCACAGTTTCCGTCACAGGTCGATCAAAATGCTCACGAGCGGCCGTTCCCGGACCGCAGGTCCGTATCCTCCGAAGACTCCACCATCTGTTTGAATTCTCCCCGATGTATAACCAAAGGATCCTGCTTCCGGCGGAGCCCCGTGTTCCGGACAGAGCCGACAATTATGCGATGATCTCCACCGTCGTACGCCCGCCACAGCTCGCACTCGAAATACGACACTGCATCATCGAGTATCGGACAGCGATTCTGGCCCGCTGTCCACCTTATGCCGGTGAACTTGTCTTCGCGCCAACGCGCAAACCAGTACGCAAGATCACCGTGCTCGGCGCCGAGCACGCTGATGCTGAACTGTCCCGCGCTGCGGATCACATCAAGACTCGGTGAATCGTTCTTGAGACTGAACAGGACCAGCGGCGGATCGAGGCTGACTGCGCTGAACGAGCTCACAGTGCAACCGACAGGCTGGTCCTCATCCGTCATGGAACAGACAATCGTGACGCCAGTCGGATAGTGCGCCAAGATTTCCTTCAGTCCCAGCGGATCCGTATCTGGTTGTGTCGGTTTCACGACCTTCTCCTTTATGGCAGACAGGCAACGCATCAATCACTTTGCGCCGTCATTCAGTTCGGCCGACAGTTTGTCGATGATTTCTCGCTTGCCCGCACTGTCGAGCTTCCCGAGTTCGCTGTGCAGAACGCCTTCATCGACCCGCTGATTCCACCAGTCCACCGCTTCCGATCCGAGCAGCGCCCAGCGTCCGACAAGCTGCCGTGTGATCTCGTTGCTGGGTCCCATCAGCCATCCGGCCTTGGAGTCACGCAGGATTCTTTCAATCTCCAGATGGCGCCCATATCCAGCGCCCCCGAACAACTGAAGCATCTTGTCCGAGACTTCACTGGCGTGGCGCGCGGCAATCTCCTTCGCCTTGAAGCACCAAACGGCGTAGTCCGTCCTGGGCATGGCCTCCGGGTCCCGCTCGTGCAGCGTCCAGTCGCCGTTTTCCGTGACGCGATCGAGTTGCTCCGCCATGGCGAACGTGTAGAGTCGGGATGCCTGTACGTCAATCAACGCCCGACCATAGGTATCGTGCGTTGTCGGATAGTCGGCAATACTCCTCGCGTACTGCACGTGCTTGCGCTTCGTGGTATAGCTCTTCGCCAGGTCCATCGACGCCAACGCAATCCCGTTGTACATCGCGCCGAACAGAATCATCGCCAGCGGGTCCACCGCTTCGTCGTTCGATGCCGCACCATCTCCGGGCGGGCCCACCATTCGGTCCATCGGCACAACAGCATCGATCTTGACCGGGCCAGACTGGTTTCCATGCATGCCCAGCGCGTCCCACATCCCGGGACTACCCTGGATTTCATCGCCGTACAACAGGAACACCGACAAATCGGAGTAGTCCCCCTGGAAATCCGGGCTGGTCGTCTGCGTGACCATCCATCTGGCGTAGCCACTCGAGGACGTAAAGGCACTCTTCTTGACCACATGCCACTTGTCGTCACCGACACGGGTCACATTCGAGATTTTCGGATACCAGAAGTGCCCACCGGTCTCGGGATCGGTGTACGATGCCGAGCCGACAAAGACATCCCGATCGATGCGGCGCAGAACGCTCTGGATTTCCTCGTTTCCGCCGGCGCGAAACAGGAGCGCGGCCACTGATACCATGTGCATGGCATACACCACGGCCGTTGACGGACAGCCGTAACGCGCCAGGGTTTCCGCCACCATCGCAATGCCGACGTGGTTCTCGGCACGACCGCCGTATTTCTTCGGAATGATTGCCCCGAGCAGGCCGAGTTCCGCCAACGCTTCCAGGCTTGGCCACGGGTATTCGCATGTGCGGTCGGACTGGATTGCCTGCGGCCGGATCACATCGTGACACGCCTTGATCAACCGCTCCTGCAGGGCAAGCTGCTCATCCGTCAGATACCACTGCGGATCGAAGTCATACCCCAATCCGAAGAACTCGTCCTCACCCCAGGTCTTGGCCATGCCCATTGATTTGACTCCCGCCATAGATTGTGACGGGACCTAACATGCCAAGTCCGAGAAGGAGGTACTCTTGTCGGGTTGCGCAAAGTCTCGCGATTTTGCGAATAATGCGGAGTGGGCTTGCGCGGTAGCTATCAGCTGGCTATCTGGGCACGCCACTTGCGCGGCGACATGCCGATTGATCGACGAAATACATGGCCGAAATGGCTCTGACTCTGGTAACCGACTTCGAATGCGACTTCCGTAATACTGAGCCTCGTGTTCCGCAACAGTTGTTTCGCTCGCTCCACTCGTTTCTGGATGAGCCACTGATGCGGCGGAAGCCCCATGCTGCGCTTGAACATGTGAGCAAAGTGGAAGCGACTCACGTTAGTCACTTCGGCCATTTCGGCGAGCGTGACTTCGCGGTCCATGTGGGCTTCAACGAACTCTTCGACTCTTCGCAACTGGGCGGACGTCAGCCCGATGCCAGGAAATCGGGTGGAAGACGAGGTGGTGCAGTAGTTGCGCAGTACATGCATGTACAGCAGATTGGTTACCGATTCGACCCAGAGATCGCTAGCTATACCCGGGGACCGGATTTCCTCGAGCAGCTGCCCCGCAAGGCGTTGCAGATCTGGATCGGAGAACGCGAACCGCTCGACCAGTTCAGTATTGGCGAGATCTGCCG